>JAMOPR010000097.1 GCA_027064485.1 Desulfurobacteriaceae bacterium
CGGCGGTTGTGACTGGCAGCACATAAAGTATGAACACCAGGTGGAATTTAAGAAAGATATTGTTGAGGAAAACCTCCAGAAAATAGGAAAAATCCGCAAACCCCACATCGACGAAGTCATTCCTTCTCCTTCTCCGTGGCACTACAGGAACAGGGCACAGCTTAAAGTGAGAAATGGAAGGGTGGGATTTTTCGCCAAAGGAACTCACAACGTAATAGACATAGACAAATGTTACCTTCTAAAAAAAGAAATTCATGACGTAATGCCCAAACTAAAGAAACTGCTAAAATTTCTGCCAACAGAACCTTCCGACTTTCACATCTATTGCTCTTCCAAAGGAGAAGTGCTTCTGAAAATCGTTTACTCCGGAAAGTTCAAAAAAGTAGAAATATCCTTAGAAAACTTAAAAGAAATCTTAGAGCTAAACGTTGTAGGATTCGGAATTTACAAGTCCGGCAGTGATGGATACCCGGAAAGGATTAAATTTTTCGGCAGGGATTTTACGTATGAAAACGTTGGTAAGTTTAAGTTTAGAGTGAGTGCTGATTCTTTCTTCCAAGTCAACGAATTTCAGGTTGAAAACCTTATAGATAGAGTTTCAAGAGCTGCTATGGAATATCAATATATGCTTGCCGGCGACCTTTACTGCGGCGTAGGAACTTTCACCATTCCTGTAGGAAGATACGTTCACAGAGCTTTTGGAGTAGAAGCAAACTTTTCGGCTATAAGCGATGCCCTCTACAACAAGGATATAAACGGCTTAAGGAATGTGACTTTTTACTGTAAGCCTACGGAAGAAGCTTTAGATATTTTGAGGGAATATAGCCCTGACTTCATCGTTTTAGACCCTCCAAGGAGCGGACTCAACCAAAAGGTTCTCAAAGAAATAGCCAGCTTACCAAGGCTCAAGAGGATAGTTTACGTATCCTGCAATCCTTCCACGCTGGCAAGAGATGTTGCACTGTTTCACCAGCTTGGAATAAATATGGAGAAAGCTAAAGTTATAGATATGTTCCCACAGACCTATCATGTTGAAACCATAGCTTATTTAAGGAAGGTGAAATGAACTTAGAAGTAGAACTTTTTGGAGTTAAGTTTAAAAACCCTGTATGGACGGCTTCCGGAACGTTTGGCTTTGGAATCGAGTATAAGGATTTTGTTGACCTAAACAAAATAGGAGCAGTATGCGTTAAAGGGCTTTCAATAAACCCGAGAGAAGGCAATGAACCACCGAGGATATGGGAAACGCCGTGCGGAATGCTTAACGCCATTGGGCTTCAAAATCCGGGCGTTGAATACTTTGTTGAAAAGATACTTCCGCAGCTTTCTTCTTACGAATTTAAGGTTATAGCGAACATCTATGGTTCAACGGTTGACGAATACATTGCTGTTGCAAAAACCCTTAACAGTGCTGAAGGTGTTTGTGCTATTGAACTCAATATATCTTGCCCCAACGTCAAGAAAGGTGGACTTGCGTTCGGCGTTGACCCAGTAGAAGCAGCAAGACTAACAGAAGCAGTCAAAAAGGCTTCTGATAAACCGGTTATTGTCAAACTGTCTCCCAACGTTACCGATATAGTTGAAATAGCAAAAGCTGTTGAATCCGCCGGGGCTGACGCTTTATCTGCCATTAATACACTAATGGGGATGGCAATTGACATATACAAAAGAAAACCCAAATTGAAAAACCGCTTCGGCGGACTTTCCGGTCCTGCGATAAAGCCGATTGCAGTCAGAATGGTCTATCAGGTAAGTAAAGCTGTTTCAATACCTGTAATCGGAATAGGTGGCATCTCCACCTGGCAGGACGCAGTTGAATTTTTCTTGGCAGGTGCTTCGGCTGTTCAGGTAGGAACGGCTAACTTCTTTAATCCTAAAGCTGTTGAAGAGATTGTTAATGGTATTGAAAGCTACATGGAGGAAATGGGATATAGCAGCGTGAAGGATATGGTTGGAGATTTAAGGGAGTGAGCTGATAAAATTTAACGGAGATTACTGTTATGGATGGAAAATTATTAACGCTAATAGGAGCTTTTATATTTGGAGTTGGACTTTCCTTAACCTTTCTCTATTTTGTTTTGAAAAAACTTTAAAGGAGCGGAAATGGTAAAGGATATTCACGAAAGCAAGATTTTAATTTTAGACTTCGGCTCCCAGTATACTCAGCTGATAGCAAGAAGGTTAAGAGAAAAACATATTTACTGTGAAATTCACCCCTACAACAAACCAATAGAAAAGATAAAGGAGTATAAACCTAAAGGGATAATCCTTTCCGGCGGTCCAGCAAGCGTTTACGCTCCAGACTCTCCGAAAGTATCAAAGGAGATTTTTGAGTTAGGTATTCCAATTTTGGGTATTTGTTACGGTATGCAGCTTATTACTTACCTGTTTGGCGGTGAAGTTGTAAGGGCTGAAAGGCACGAATACGGAAAAGCCATTCTAAAAGTTATTGATAATTCCGACCTCTTTAAAGGACTTCCCAAATCTTTCACCGTTTGGATGAGCCACGGCGACAGGGTTTTGAGAATTCCTGAAGGTTTTGAACCCATAGCTGAAACGGAAAACGCGCCTTTTGCGGCAATAAGAAATAAGGAGAAAAACATCTACGGCGTTCAATTCCATCCGGAAGTAAAACACACACAGTTTGGTGACAGGATTTTAGAAAACTTTGCCGTTGAAATTTGCGGCTGTGAACCTTCCTGGACTATGGAAAACTTTATA
>JAMOPR010000098.1 GCA_027064485.1 Desulfurobacteriaceae bacterium
TTTGTGTTTTGCCCTTATGGTAACGCTTCCGCGTCCTGTTTTGTAGATTTTAGTAAGCTCTTCTGGATTTATGATTTCTGCACCTGTTGGGAAGTCTGGTCCTTTAATGAATTGCATAAGTTCTTCGACGGTAGCATTTTCTCTATCTACAAGGTATTTAATGGCTTCGCATACTTCTTTTATGTTGTGAGGAGGAATGTTTGTTGCCATTCCAACTGCAATTCCCGAAGCTCCATTTACTAATAGATTTGGAAACTTGGCTGGTAGGACTTCTGGTTCTGTAAGGCTTTCATCAAAGTTTGGCTTGAAGTCAACCGTTTCTTTTTCTATATCCTTTAATAGTTCAGTTGCGATTTTGGAAAGTCTTGCTTCCGTATAGCGCATAGCTGCTGCTGAGTCGCCGTCTACAGAGCCAAAATTACCCTGACCGTCTATAAGGGGATAACGCATAGAAAAATCTTGAGCCATTCTCACAAGAGCGTCGTAAACAGCTGTATCGCCGTGTGGATGGAACTTACCTAAAGTTTCTCCAACGATTCTTGCACTTTTTTTATAGGGTTTGTCCGGTTGTAATCCCAATTCATGCATTGAGTAAAGAATCCTTCTGTGGACAGGTTTTAAACCGTCTCGGACGTCTGGTAGTGCTCTTCCTACGATTACGCTCATCGCGTAATCGAGGTAGGATTGTTTCATTTCTTCTTCTATGGGAACGGGGATAACCCTTTCCATTAATTCTCCTCCGCTTTAAAAGTGAAAAAATTCATTACCTTTCTGACTTCTTCCATGGTTTTTTGGGCTATTTCTCTTGCTTTCTTTGAACCTTCAAGGAAGATTTGAGATAAAGTTTCTTTATCTGCCAGTAAGTTTTCTCTTTTCTCTCTAATTGGTGAGAGGAAGGCGTTTAAGTTTTCAAAAAGTTGTTTTTTGCATTGAACGCAACCTATCTGTCCTTTTCGGCAGTTTTCTTCTATCTCTTTTAATTGTTCTTTTGTGGTGAATATTTTGTGGTAAGAGAATACAGAACATACTTCCGGGTGTCCTGGGTCAGTTTTTTTTACCCTTGCCGGGTCTGTAACCATTGACATAACCTTTTTTCTGAGTTCTTCTTCTGTGTCGGAGAGATAGATGCAGTTTCCGTAAGATTTGCTCATTTTTCTTCCATCAAGTCCGGGTAATTTTGGAGCTTCTGAAAGGTAAGGTCTTGGTTCAGGGAAAATGTTACCGAAGAATCTGTTAAATCTTCTTGTTATTTCTCTTGACAGTTCCAGGTGCGGTAGTTGGTCAATACCTACTGGAACGGTGTCTGCTTTATAGATGATGATGTCAGCAGTTTGGAGGACGGGGTAACCCAAGAATCCGTAAGTTGCTAAATTTCTATCTTTTAGATTTTCCATCATTTCTTTATAGGTGGGATTTCTTTCTAACCATTTTACTGGTGTAATCATTGAAAGAAGCAAGTGAAGCTCTGCGTGTTCTTTTACTTGAGACTGGATAAAAAGGACAGACTTTGCCGGGTCGAGTCCTGCTGCTATCCAGTCTGCCATCATTTCCAGCGTGTTTTGTGAAAGTTTAGAAGTATCTTCGTAAGACGTTGTTATCGCGTGCCAGTCTGCAATAAAAAAGAAGCATTCGGCTTTGTCCTGCAATTTAATCCATGTTTTGAGTGCACCGAAATAGTTGCCTAAATGAATTTTGCCGGTTGGGCGCATTCCTGATAAAACACGTTTAATGTTTTTTGGTTCTTCATATTTTTCAAGGGCAATTTTCATTTCTTTATCAACGTTGCTGACTAATAGTTCTTTTTGCGCCATTTTTACTCCTCTACCTTTTCATATCTTTCCATTATTCTTCTATAAACTTCTTTATAACTTTCTACAACTTTACCCATATCTTTTCTGAATCTGTCCTTGTCTAAAACTTCTCCTGAGGATTTATCCCAGAGTCTGCAGGCATCAGGTGTTATTTCGTCTGCTAAAAGGATTTCGCCGTTGTGCTTGCCAAATTCAAGCTTGAAGTCAACCAACTGAATGTCTATTTCATCAAAGAACTTTTTGAGAAGTTCATTTACTTCAAGGGCTGTTTTTGTCATGAAGCCCAATTCTTCTCTTGTTGCCCATCCGAACATGTAAACGTGGTTGGGGCATACCATTGGGTCGTGAAGTTCGTCGCTTTTGTAAAAATACTCTACTAAGGGTTCTTTGAGAGGTGTTCCTTCTTTTATTCCATATCTTTTTGAAAAGCTGCCTGCTGCTACATTTCTGATTACTACTTCTACTGGTATTATCTCGCATTTCTTAACAAGCATTTCTCTTGGTGAAAGCCTTTCAACGAAGTGTGTTTTAACTCCGTGTTTTTCAAGGTATTCAAAGATTATGGTAGAAATGGAACAATTTATAATACCCTTATCTTTTAAGACTTCCTTCTTTGCTCCATCAAAAGCGGTTGTATCGTCCTTAAAATACTGTATTACCAGGTTTTCGCTGTCAGTTGAATAGATGATTTTTGCTTTACCTTCGTAAAGTTTTTCTCTTTTTTCCATTTTTTTATCCTCCGATTAAGTTAACCTGCTGAATCTGCGACGTAATTATCTCATAAAAATCAGTCGTTTAGAGCATGTGTTTCTTTAAATATGGGAATGTTGAAGAGTTGTGGAAATTTCTAATTTTTGAGACAGATTTTGTCTCATTAGGTAGATATACTG
>JAMOPR010000099.1 GCA_027064485.1 Desulfurobacteriaceae bacterium
AACGTTCATACGGGAAGGAACGCCAAGAGGGTTGAGAACTATATCAATGGGAGTTCCATCTTCAAGGAACGGCATATCTTCAACCGGTCTAATCTGAGAAATAACGCCCTTGTTACCGTGACGACCGGACATCTTATCACCGATGGTGAGTTTACGCTTTGTAGCTATGTAAACTTTAACCTTTTTGTTAACGCCAGCAGGAAGGTCATGTCCCATCTCAAGGGCTGCTTTTTTCTCCTCGTATATGTTTTCTATGAGAGCAATCTTATCTACCGCTTCAAGACGAATCTTTTTAAGCTTTTCCGTAACTTCCTCATCATCTATAATGGACGGCTTCCTAAGAGCAAAGAATACAAGTTGTTCAACGTTGTCTTCTGTAATTTCTTCACCGGCAGAAATCAGAAGGTTACCGGAAGCATCTCTCACGTCTTCTTTTACTTTCTTACCTAAAATGAGCTCTGCAGCTTTTCTGTCTCTATCTTTCTTGATTAAAGCAATTTCTTCCTGCTTCTCTCTTTCTAACTTAGCCTTTTCTTCAGCTTCTATGAGCTGAGTTCTCGGGTCTTTCTTTTCACCCTTTCTGGAAAGAATCTTAACGTCAATAACTACGCCTTCTACACCGTGAGGAACGTAGAGGGAAGAATCTTTAACGCCTTTAGCCTTCTCACCGAAAATAGCTTGTAAAAGTTTCTCTTCAGGAGTAAGAACCTGCTCTCCTTTCGGAGTAACCTTTCCAACTAAAATGTCTCCCGGTTTTACGTAAGTTCCGATTCTTACAATTCCAGATTCATCAAGGTTTCTGAGGAGAGATTCGGGAACATTTGGAATATCCCTTGTTATTTCTTCTCTACCAAGTTTTGTTTCAACCGCTTCGCACTCAAATTCTTGTATGTGAATGGAAGTATAAACGTCATCTTTTAAGAGCCTTTCACTGACCAAAATGGCGTCTTCGAAGTTGTAACCTCTCCAAGGCATAAACGCAACTAAAACGTTTTTACCCAAAGCCAATTCACCGTTGTCCATTGAAGGACCGTCAGCAATTATCTGTCCTTTTCTAACTCTGTCACCCTTCCTAACAATAGGTCTCTGGTTAATACATGTTTTTTGGTTAGACTTTTGGAATTTCTTGAGCTCGTAAACGTCGAAACCTGTATCAACGGAAATTCCGCCTTCTTCTATCTCTTCTGGGTCAACACGAACGATAATTTTATCGGCAGTTACGCTTTCAACAACTCCAGACCTTTTAGCTACAACTGCAGAACGGCTGTAAAGAGCCACTTCTCTTTCCATTCCTGTTCCAACGAACGGAGCCTCCGTTTTTATGAGAGGAACAGCCTGACGCTGCATGTTTGAACCCATGAGGGCACGGTTAGCGTCGTCGTGCTCGAGGAACGGAATGAGGGAAGCGGAAACGGAAAAGACCTGCTTTGGTGAAACGTCCATAAACTGAACTTCTTCTCTACGGACAAGCTTAAATTCTGCTTTATGGCGCGCCATTACAGTATCGGCAGCGATGTAACCGTTCTCATCAACCGGCGCGTTAGCTTGAGCTATAACGTAGTTTTCCTCTTCATCGGCAGTCATGTAAACAATTTCATCTGTAACTTTCCCGTTAACTACTTTCCTGTAAGGTGTTTCAAGGAATCCAAGCCAGTTTATCCTTCCGTAGGTCGTTAAAGAGTTAATGAGACCGATGTTCTGTCCTTCTGGCGTCTCGATAGGACAGATACGACCGTAATGGGATGGGTGAACGTCACGAACTTCAAAACCAGCTCTTTCTCTCGTTAAACCGCCAGGACCTAAGGCAGATAAACGCCTTTTATGAGTAGTCTCTGCCAGTGGGTTAGTTTGGTCCATAAACTGACAGAGAGAAGTTAAAGTAAAGAATTCTCTCAACGGGTTTAAAGCTGTTCTTGGATTGATGAGGTCCTGAGGCATTACAGAATCTATATCTGCAACAGCAAGCTTTTCTTTAACAGCCTTTTCGAGTTTGAAAAGACCAGATTTAAAGGCTATTTCAGCAAGTTCACCAACACCTCTAACTCTTCTGTTACCCAAGTGGTCTATATCGTCGTATTCCCTGATGCCCGCATGAACTTCAAGAAGTGCCTTGATAGCGCCTACAATGTCTGCCTTGTGAAGAATCCTTCCGGCATCGTCGTAATCGGGTTCTACCGGAATTTCCTCTACATTAGGAAGAGCAGATAATTTTAAGGCAGTTTCTGCGTTTATTAAAGTGCCGGCTGGAACGACGATATCACCTTCTTCGTTACAAATATCTTTTGCAACTCTTAAAGGCGGAAGCCAATCTATGTTTTTGAGGTCTTCTTTTGTAATTTTTTCAAGTTTTTCTTTCGGGTAAACCTTTTCGTTGATTTTTGCCCTTCCAACGCGGGAAAGGTCGTAGTTTTTAGTGCTGAAGAACATAGATTCAAATAGTTTTTTAGCACCCTCAACAGTTGCCGTATCGCCAGGTCTTACTTTTCTGAATATTTCAACGTAAGCAGCAATGAGAGGGTCTTCTATCTTTTCTCTAACTCTGTCTCTTTTCTCTTTCCTGAGGGTGTTGACGATGACGGCGCCGTAGGGGGTGGATTTTTTATTTATTGCCCTAAATTCTGCTCCTTCCGGAAGTTTTCTGGAACTTGTAGAGAGTTCTTCATAAGCCTCTTGG
>JAMOPR010000100.1 GCA_027064485.1 Desulfurobacteriaceae bacterium
CCTTGAGTTAGGAGGAGAAATGCTGAAGTTTTCTACTGCTGGTGAAAGCCACGGTAAGGGAATTTTTGCGCTTTTAGAAGGGATTCCAGCAAACTTTGAGATAGATTTTGACTTCATCAACGGTGAGCTTTCCCGCAGGCAGAAAGGTTACGGGCGCGGCGGAAGGATGAAAATAGAAAAAGATAAGGTTGAGTTTCTTTCCGGGGTTAGGTTAGGTAGAACTTTAGGAACGCCGATTTTAATGGCTGTTTGGAATAGGGATTACGAAAACTGGACAGAAATTATGAAGCCTGAACCGGGGGAACTGCCTGAAGAAAAAAAGGTTACAAGACCGAGACCTGGTCATGCGGACCTTTCCGGTGCCATTAAATACGGTTTTAATGACGTTAGAAACGTTTTGGAGCGTTCAAGCGCTAGAGAAACTGCAGGAAGGGTGGCAGCGGGTGCTTTGTGTAAGGATATTTTAAGGAGGTTGGGCGTTTTCATCGGCAGTTATGTTTTATCAATAGGTTCTGTTTCTGTTCCTTATGAAGAGTTGAATGAGCTTTCTTTCAAAGAGCGTTTTAAAAATGCAGAAAGTTCGGAAGTAAGAATTCCTGTTGATGACCGGCAGTTAGAAGAGAAGTTTAAAAAGGAAATAGATGGTGCTAAGGAAAAAGGAGAAAGTTTAGGAGGCGTATTTGAAGTTTTTGCCGTTGGACTGCCGCCCGGAATCGGTTCTCACGTTCAGTGGGATAGGCGTTTAGATGGGAGAATAGCGCAGGCTTTAATGTCAATTCAAGCGATTAAAGGTGTTGAAATCGGGCTTGGCTTTGAGGGAGCTACTTTACCCGGTTCAAAGGTTCACGATGAAATTTTCTACGATGGCAATAGAGGATTTTACAGAACTACGAACAGGGCAGGTGGTTTGGAAGGCGGTATGACAAACGGTGAACCGATAGTTGTGAGAGCTGCAATGAAACCAATTCCTACTCTTTATAGCCCTTTAAGAAGCGTTGATATAAAGACAAAAGAGCCTTTTGAAGCTTCTGTGGAGCGTTCGGACGTTTGTGCCGTTCCGGCTGCTGCCGTGGTAGGTGAGGCTATGGTTGCTATTACTCTACTTTCTGCCGTTTTAGAGATGTTTCCTTCCGATACGTTTGATAGGTTAAAAAGAGCTTGGGAAAGTTATGTAGAATACGTAAAAAACTGGTAAGGGAAAGGGATAATGTTTAAGTGGATAGTTTTGTTTTTGGCTGTGGTTGGAGGTTTACTTTTGCTGTTTCTTGCTATTGGTTCTACAATCCGTTCGGAGAAAGGATAGTTGTTTGTAGAGGTTGCCCTTAACCTTCCCCTTGAAAAGACTTTTGTCTATAAGGTTGGCGATTACGTTTCTCACGAGCCTGAAGTAGGGAAAAGGGTTATTGTTCCTTTCGGCAGTAACGATTTCTTGAGGACGGGAATAATCGTTGATTTAAAGGAAGAGATTGAATTTCCGGAAGAGAAGGTAAAGGAAGTTTTTGATATTCCTGATGATTTTGCCGTTTTTACTAAAAATACTCTTGCACTTGCTAAGTGGATAGCTGACTACTACTGCGCAAGTTTGGGAGAGGTTCTCTTTTTCTTTTTACCTTCCGGTTTTGAAATTACAGAGTCTTTCAGGGTTTCTTTGATAAATGAAAACGTTTCTAAGGTTAAGCTTTCTCCTTCCGAGAAGAAAATAGTAGAAGTGCTACAGGGAAGAGGCGCATGTAAGGTTTCTGTTTTGAAGAGAAGGTTAAGAATTTCCAACTTTTATCAGTCTTTAAAGAATTTGATAAACAAGGGAGTAGTTGTAAGGGAAGAGTTTATAGAAAAGGATTCTATTCCCAAAAAGAGGTTTTTGGTTTTTAGAGAGAGTAAGGCGTTAAGAGGAACAAAAAGTAGGGAATTGGTTGATTTTTTGGAAAGGAGAGGAAAGGTTTCTGTTGAAGAGCTAAAAGGGAGGGGATTTTCTCTGAGCGTTATAAACAGAATTGTCAGGGAAGGCATAGCTGAAGTTGTTGAAGAAAAGGTTACCGTTGAAAATAAACCACAAGAGTTGAAAGATTTGCGGGAAATTGAGCTTACTCCTTCTCAAAAGAGAGCTTTTAAAGCGGTTACAGGTGCTGAAAGTGGAACGTTTCTCCTTTACGGCGTTACTGGTTCTGGGAAGATGGAAGTTTATTTGAAGATAGCCAAGGAGTTCGTTGATAGGGGAAAGTCCGTTCTGATTTTGGTTCCCGAACTTTTGCTTACTCCTGAACTTAGAGCGAGGGTTGAAAGTTACTTTGGGAGTAATATCGGGATTTTTCACGGCAAGTTGACGCAGAGGGAGAAAGTTTCTGCGTGGCTTAAGGCGGTTAGGGGAGAGGTAAAGGTTTTTATAGGAACGAGAGCTGCAGTTATGCTTCCCTTAAAGGATTTAGGACTAATAGTAGTTGATGAGGAGCAGGACGATTCCTATAAAGAGCAGCAGAAACCTTACTTCCACGCCAGAGAGGTAGCTATAAAGAGGGGAAAGAAGGAAGGTTTCCCCGTTCTTTTGGTTTCTGCTACGCCGTCGGTTGACACTTACTATAGATTTCTTAAAGGTGAAATCAAAAGGTTAGAGTTAAAGGAAAGGGTATCAACGGCTCCCCTTCCTTTTATAAAAGTTGTAAATCTTCAAAAT
>JAMOPR010000101.1 GCA_027064485.1 Desulfurobacteriaceae bacterium
CTTTTGAGGTTCTTTTTGAAAGAAATAGTTAAAGTCTCTAATTTGTGGAAAATTTATCAAACAGAAACGGAAAAAGTTGAAGCTTTAAAGGGAATAAGTTTTTCTTTGAAGAAAGGAGAGTTTTCAATTTTAATGGGTGCTTCTGGTTCTGGAAAATCCACCCTCCTCCACATCTTAGGCACCCTCGACTTTCCGACAAAAGGAGAAGTTCTCATAAACGGTGTTAATCCCTTTTCTCTTCCTGAAAAAAAGATATCCTCTTTTCGCAATAAAAAAATAGGATTTATTTTCCAATTTCACTACCTTATCAACGAGCTTACGGTTTTAGAAAACGTTATGGTTCCTCTCTTAATTGCCGGAGTAGAAAAGGAAAAAGCTGAAGAAAAAGCGAAAACGCTATTGAAATCTGTAAATCTTGAACATAGATTATCTCACAGACCGTTTGAGATTTCTGGCGGTGAAAAGCAGCGAGTTGCTGTAGCAAGAGCCTTGGTTAACGAACCTGAAATAGTTTTAGCAGATGAGCCTACCGGAAACCTTGATTCTGAAACTGCCAAGTCTGTTATTTCTCTCATGAGAGAACTTAACAGGGAATTTCGAATAACTTTTTTCATAGCTACGCATAATCCAGAACTGGAAAAGTTTGCGGATAGAATATACCTTATAAAAGACGGAGCTTTGATTTAAACCTTATAGAAGGAGATTGTATGTTTGAAAGATTTTCAACAAGAGCCAGACAGATTATCATCAAAGCAAAAGAGCAAGCTGTAGCTTTAAGGTCTGAAAAGTTAGGAACTGAGCATATTCTATTAACGCTTTTAAAAGAAGATGAGATAACGAATCAAATTTTGGCTAAATACAGCATTTCCAAGACAAGGATTCAGGAGATAATCATTTCTCAGGTTCAACCTGCTGCCTTTGAAGTTGATGTCAATACCATAACGTTTTCTACAGAAGCAAGAAGGGTGTTGGAACATGCCCTTGAAGAATCAAAAATCTTAGGTCACGCTTACGTTGGACCAGAACACCTCTTTATAGCCCTTGCCAAAGAAAGACTTGGACTTGCAGGTAGAATTCTGAGAAGTTACGGTTTAGACCACTACACACTAAGAAGGGAAGTTTCTAACTTGTTAAGAGGCATAGTAAGAGAGAAAAAATCCCCCCGTCGTTCTGCAACTCCTAACCTTGATAAATACGGCAGAGACCTTACAAAACTTGCAGAAGAGGGTAAACTTGACCCGGTAATCGGTAGAGAAAAAGAGATAGAAAGAGTTACTCACATTTTAGCCCGTCGCCGCAAAAACAACCCTGTTCTCATAGGAGAGCCGGGAGTAGGTAAAACGGCAATTGTTGAAGGACTTGCTATAAAGATAGCAAAAGGTGAAGTTCCTGAAAAGCTACGTGGTAAAAGAATTGTTTCTCTTGATATGGCTTCCCTTATAGCTGGCACCAAGTATAGGGGACAGTTTGAAGAACGCCTCAAAGCCATTGTTAAAGAGCTTGAAAACAATAAGGATGTAATTCTCTTCATAGATGAAATTCATACGCTTGTTGGAGCGGGAGCTGCTGAAGGTTCTATGGATGCTTCCAACATTTTAAAGCCTTCTCTTTCCCGTGGAGAAATACAGGTAATAGGTGCTACAACGATTGATGAATACAGGAAGTATATAGAAAAAGACGGTGCCCTTGAGAGAAGGTTCCAACCTGTTATCGTTGAGGAGCCGAGCCTTGAAGACACCATAGAGATTCTTAAAGGTTTGAAACCTAAGTTTGAGGAGTTCCACGGCGTAGAAATTACAGATGGAGCGATAGAGAGAGCTGTTAAATTGGCTGTTCGCTATATAAATGACAGAAAGTTGCCGGATAAGGCTATAGACATAATAGATGAAGCAGGTGCAAAGGCGCAACTTCAGATGACGGCTAAAGACGATAGGGTTAAGAAGCTTGAAGATGAAATAGAAAAGGTTAAGGCTTTAAAAGAAGAAGCTCTTGCAATGGCTGAGTATGAGAAAGCTCACTTTTACAAACAGCAGGAAATCTCTCTGATTGCTGAATTGGAAGACTTAAAGAGAAAAATAAAGGAAGAAGGAAAAGGAAAGAAAATAGTTATAGATGAGTCTAAAGTTGAAGAAGTGGTAGCTTTCTGGACTGGCATTCCGGTTCAGCAGCTAAGAGAAAAAGAGGCTGAGAAGCTCTTAAAACTTGAATCTGAACTTCACAAAAGAGTGGTGGGTCAGGAAGAGGCTGTTACAGCTGTTGCAAAAGCTATCAAGCGTTCACGTTTGGGTATAAGGAGTAACACTAACAGACCGATAGGTAGTTTCCTCTTTTTAGGTCCTACAGGTGTAGGTAAAACGGAACTTGCAAAGGCTTTGGCTGAAGCGCTGTTCGGCGATGAAAAGGCAATGGTAAGGATAGATATGTCCGAATACATGGAAAAACATACTGTTTCAAGGCTTATCGGTGCACCTCCGGGATACGTTGGATACGAGGAAGGCGGACAGTTGACCGAAGCTGTTAGGAGAAAACCTTACACGGTAATTCTTCTTGATGAAATAGAAAAGGCGCACCCTGACGTTCTCAACGTTCTGCTTCAAATAATGGAAGATGGACGCCTCACAGACGGTTTGGGAAGAACTGTTTCCTTTACCAATACGATACTTATTATGACTTCTAACTTGGGAGCTAAGCACCTTATCTCTTCTCAAAAAGGTTTGGGTTTTGAAGTAGCAGACGGAAAAGAGGAAGAGCGTTCATTTGAGAGAATGAAATCTTTCGTTCTTGAAGAGGTTAAGAAGTTCTTTAAACCTGAGTTTATAAACAGGCTTGACGGCATTATCGTGTTCCATCCGCTTACCCGTGAAGACGTTAAAGAGATTGTAAGGAAGCAGATAGATAAGTTGAACGAAGAGTTAAAAGAGAGAAACTTGAAAGTTCACGTTACAAACAGATTTGTGGAATACGTTGTTGATAAAGAGTTTAGAAAGGAATACGGTGCAAGAACGATAAGGAGAGCCATTCAGAACTTGGTTGAAGATAGGTTGACCGACGAAATTCTGATGGGAAGATTTACAGAAGGTGGTGAAGTAGTGTTTGACATAACGCCGAAAGGCAGGATAAGCGTTAGAGCCAAGAAGAAAAAGAGGGAAATGGCAGAGTCTAAGTAGAGGAAGTTATGAGAAGGTTTAAGGCGGATAGTATCAAAGGTGATGTGGCTTATTTAAGAGGGCAGGAAGCCCGCCACGCTCTTAAAGTTTTGAGGTTAAAGAAAGGTGATGAAGTAATAATTTTTGACGGTGAAGGAAAGGAATACTTAGCTGTAATTTCTGCTGCATCGCCGACATCTGTTAAGTTAAAGGTTGTTGAGGAGATAAACGTTAACAGGGATAGTTTTTTACGTTCCGTTCTCTTTATGGGTATAACTAACAAGATGCAGAAGTTTGAGATTGCAGTTCAAAAAGCTACGGAGTTGGGCGTTACTGAGATAGTGCCCGTTGTTTGTGAGCGTTCTTCTACTGCTCATAACGTAAAGAACTGGGAAGGTAAGCTGAGAAGGTGGAACGATATAATTGTAAACGCTGCCAAACAGTGCGGAAGGAACGTTCTACCCGTTTTGAAAGAACCTGTAAAGTTGCCGGAAGTTGAGAGTGATACTGATATCTCTTTTGTTTTGTGGGAAAAGGGAGGGAATTCTTTTAAAGATTTTGAATCTTTTTCTGCGTCTTCCGTTTCGTTTTTGGTTGGACCAGAAGGCGGTTTGAGTAAGGAAGAGATAGAGGTTTTGAGGAAGAAAGGTTTTAAACCTATATATTTAGGTAAGAGAATTTTGAGGGCTGAGACGGCGGCTATTGCGGGAATGACGCTGATTCAATACATATGGGGGGATTTGGGATAGATGGGAGAGGTTTTGAAGGAAGTTAGTTTAGGCGATAGGGTAGTGAAGGTCATTAAGGGGGATATTACTGAGGAGGATGTTGATGCAATAGTAAATGCTGCTAACAGTTTTTTAAAGCACGGCGGTGGTGTTGCCGGTGCTATAGTGAGGAAGGGAGGAAGAGTAATTCAGGAGGAAAGTGACAGGATTGTTGAGGAAAGGGGAAAAGTCCCTGTTGGTAAGGCAGTGTATACTTCTGGAGGAAACTTAAAAGCTAAATACGTCATTCATACTGTTGGTCCCGTTTGGGGTGAGGGGAGAGAAGAGGAAAAGCTCAGGAGTGCTGTAAGGTCTGCGCTTAAAGTTGCTGAAGATTTGGGCGTTTCCTCTGTGGCGCTTCCGGCGATTAGCACGGGGATTTTTGGCTATCCTAAAAGAGAAGGCGTGAAAGTTATTGTTGATGAAGTTCTTAAGTTTTTAAAAAACGACGCTCAACATTTGAAAGAGGTAAGACTCGTTAGCATAGATAGCGAGACGGCTTTTTTATTCAGTGAGTTTATTTAATTTTGAAAGTCTGTATCTAAATTCTCTGAACGTAAGTCCTAACAGCTCTGCAGCTTTTGTTTTCTTACCATTCGCAAGTTCAAGGGCTTTCAATAAATACTCTTTCTCTACGCTTTTAAGTATCTCTTTTAAATTGACTCCTTCTTCTGTTAAAGGTGGGAGCAGAGAAGGAGGGGTTTCGGCAGAGAGAACACCTTTACCTAAAATTCCATCGTCGCACATAATTACTTCTCTTTCCACGATATTTTTTAGTTCCCTTACGTTTCCTTCTAACGGCTGATTCATGAGATGGTTTATAAAACTTTGAGAAATGCGCTTTATCTCCTTGTTGTATTTTTTTGAGA
The DNA here is from genome assembly GCA_027064485.1 of Desulfurobacteriaceae bacterium. Lineage (GTDB taxonomy): Bacteria > Aquificota > Aquificia > Desulfurobacteriales > Desulfurobacteriaceae > Desulfurobacterium_B. The sequence continues at coordinate 4,783 of JAMOPR010000101.1, forward strand.
GTTCTTTAACGAAGTAGTCTACTAATAGGGGGATGTCCTCTTTGCGTTCTCTTAAGGGTGGAATATGAATCTGTATTGTGGATAGGCGGTAGAATAAGTCTTCACGGAAGTTTCCTTTTTTAACTTCCTCTTTTAGGTTTTTATTCGTAGCTGCAATTATTCGAACGTCAACTTCTTTTTCTTCTGTTCCTCCCAACGGGATGAACCGTTTGGTTTCTAAAAATCTTAAAAGTTTTGCTTGAAGGGAAATGGGCATGTCTCCTATTTCGTCTAAAAAGAGCGTTCCGCCGTTTGCAGCTTCTATAAGCCCTTTTTTATCTTTTGTTGCGCCGGTAAAAGCCCCCTTTTTGTATCCGAAAAGTTCACTTTCAAGGAGTTCAGAAGGTAAAGCAGCACAGTTTATTGCGATGAACGGCTTTCTGTTTCTGTTGCTGAGGTTGTGGATTGCCCTTGCTACTACTTCTTTTCCTGTTCCGCTTTCGCCCGTTATCAAAACGTTTACATCGTATGGTGCGATTTTTCTGATTGTTTCTTTGAGTTTTTCGGTGGCGGGGGATTTTCCTATGAGTTGGGGGATTTCAGAGGTTTCTACCTGCTTTTTGAGTTCTATTTTATCCTTGAGGTTTCTTATTATCAATCTTAAGTCTTCTAACCTAAAAGGTTTTTCTATGTAGTCGTAAACGCCTAATTCAAAGGCTTCTTTTATCGTTTCCGCTGATGCAAAGGCTGTTATGATAACTATCTCTGTTTCAGGTGAATCTTTCTTTATCTTTCTTACTATTTCCATTCCGTTGCCGTCGGGAAGCCTTAGGTCTATCAGTGCTATGTCGAAAGAGTTGTTTTTTAAGTGGGTTTGAGCTTCTGCTATAGTGTAAGCGCTTGTTACGTTGAAAGAAAAATCTTCTAATAGGATTTTCAATATTTCCTGAAGGCTTCTTTCGTCTTCAAGAATCAGTGCTTCCATCAACCTTCCTCTGAAAGTGGTAGTTTAACTACGAATTTTGCACCGCCTAATTTGCTCTTTTCTACTTTTATTGTTCCTCTGTTTTCCAGTATAAATTTATTAACTATGGAAAGTCCCAAGCCTGAACCGTTTGGATTTTTCGAATAAAACGGTTCAAATATTTTCTCTTTTTCCTCTTCCTTTATACCGGGTCCATCATCTTCTACAATGATTTCTAACGTGTGGTTCTTTTTACGGCAGTGAATTTCCACTTTAGAGTCAGCCCATTGAAAGGCGTTTCTAACGATGTTTTCAATGGTTGAGTAAAATCCGCGGGCATCTGTTTTGATTTTTATCGGTTCTGTTTCTAATTTATAGTTTTTACCAAAGTGTTGGAGCGATTGCAGTATCTCTTTGAATGCTTCTGGCAGGAAAATTTCTGTTTTTATGGGTGAGGAGGGGCGTGATAAGTGGAGGAAGTCTTTTACTATTCTGTCGAGTCTATCTGTTTCTCTAAAGATTATTTCTAACAAACGTTCGTTTTGTCTTCCCTCTTTTATCAGCTCTAAAGCGCCTTTGATGGAGGCTAATGGGTTTTTGATTTCGTGAGCCATATTGGCGCTTATTTCGTATAGTCTTTTGTAAAACTCTGTTCTTTCCTTTTCTTTTTCTAACTCTTTTATGTAAGAGGCTTGGATTTTGAGTTTTTTTCCTAATTTGGCTCCTGCAAAGAACATTGCAATTAAAGCCGTGCTGTTCAGTATTGTCTGAACTCCTGTTGCTATCCCTTCGTTGTGTTTCTGGATGAAGTAGATAATGTGAAAGGAAAGCCCAAATAAAAGAGCTGCTGCTCCGCTTGTGTCGCCTAATATTATTGTTGAAAAGAAAATGGGAAATATTAAGAAGATAGAAAAGAAGTTGTAACTGAGGATATTTGATGCTACCAAAGAAAAGATGGCTGCTTCGTCTAACAGGAATTCGAGGGTGTGGGGATTTTTTGAAAAGATGAGAAGTATTGCACTTGCAGCGGCGTATATTCCTAAAATGAACATAAAATTCTGGGTTACGTAAAGTTTATTTATGGAGGACAGAGAAAGGAAGAGAAAGAAAGTGCCGGATGAGAAGGCAAGCCTTCCCACCCTATACATAAGATAGAGTTTATCCGGAAATAGGTTACTGTTTTCAATTTCTTTCACCTGTTAGCTCTTTTTCTAAAGCTGTTTCGTAGAGTTGTTTGGCTTCGGTAATGTTTAAGTTAACGATTTCTTTGCCTTTATGCTTTATTATACCTGTTTTCTGCGCCGTTACTGTTCCAATTAGTTTTGCTGGAACCGTTTTCTTTTTGAAAAACTCTAATACTTCTTCAACCTTTTCTGGTGATACCGTTATAATGACTCTGCTTTGTTCTTCTCCGAAGAGCAGAAAATCTGTTCTTATATCTTCAGAAAGTTCTACCTCAAAGCCCAACTCTCTTTCAAAGGCAGATTCAAACAACGCAACGGCTAATCCACCTTCGGATACGTCATGAGCACTTTTTATCATTCCTTTTTCTATACTTTCAATTAAAGCGTTCTGTAGTGTTTTTTCGAATTGAAGGTCTATTGTCTGTCCCTGTCCTTTTACCGTTCCCGTAACTAACTTTTGATATTCAGAGCCTGAAACGTTACCTGTGTTTTCGCCTAACAGGATTATTGCGTCTTCTGGTGATTTGAAGAACGATGTCATTCTTTTTTCAATATCGTCGATTACTCCAACGCATACAACGGTTGGGGTTGGGTAAACTGCCCTTTTGCCGTTTTCTGTTGTTGTTTCGTTGTAGAAACTGACGTTTCCGCTTACCACTGGTGTTTCAAGGATTCTACATGCATCTGCCATTCCGTCTGTTGCTTTAACAAACTGCCACATGATTTCCGGGTTTTCCGGGCTTCCGAAATTGAGGCAATCGGTTATGGCTTTTGGTCTGGCACCGGTGCAGGCAACGTTTCTTGCTGCTTCTGCAACTGCTATCTTGCCACCTTCGTAAGGATTTAGGTAGCAGTATCGTGCGTTGCAATCCGAACTTATAGCTATACCTTTTTTGCTCTCCTTTACTCTTATGAGAGAAGCGTCTCCGCCTGGGTAGATAACAGTGTTTATTTGAACCATATGGTCATACTGCCTGTAAATCCACCTTTTGCTTGCTATTGTTGGTGATGAGAGGAGTTTTTTGGTTATTTCGTTGTAGTCTTTTGGCTCTGGGATTTCGTTCTGGTTGTAGTTTCTGTTTTCTATTATGTATTTGGGAGTTTTGAAAGGTCTGTAATAAACAGGAGCTTCGTCTGTTAACGCTTTTATGGGAAGTTCCGCAACTTTGTCGCCGTGCCAGAAGAGTCTTATTACAGGTTCTTCTATTATTTCTCCTATTACGCAAGCGTCCAATTCCCACTTGCGGAATACTTCCATTATCTCTTCTTCTTTTCCCTTTTCGCAGACAACAAGCATTCTTTCCTGAGATTCTGAAAGCATTATTTCGTAAGGAGTCATGTTTTCTTCGCGCAAGGGAACCTTGTCAAGGTTAAGTTCTATTCCGACGCCGCCGCGGGAAGCCATTTCGACAGAAGAGGAAGTTAAGCCGGCTGCGCCCATATCTTGAATGGCTACTATGCCGTCCTTTTCCATCGCTTCAAGGCAGGCTTCAATAAGGAGCTTTTCTATGAACGGGTCTCCAACCTGAACGTTGACTTTCTTTTCAACTTCCTCTTCGGAAGAGAATTCCTCTGAAGCCATTGTTGCTCCGTGAATGCCGTCCCTTCCCGTTTTTGAACCTACGTAGATAACGGGGTTTCCGACGCCGGCAGCTTTAGCGTAGAAAATTTTGTCTTTTTTTACTATTCCCAAAGCAAACGCGTTTACTAAAGGGTTTGTCTGATAGCAGGAATCAAAGTAAACTTCGCCGCCTATAGTTGGAACGCCTACACAGTTTCCGTAGTGGCTGATTCCAGATACTACTCCTTTAACGACATAGCGCATCTTTGGGTCGTGGAGTTCACCAAAGCGTAGAGAATCCATGCAGGCGACAGGTCTTGCCCCCATCGTAAAAACATCCCTTAAAATCCCTCCTACGCCTGTTGCTGCTCCGTGGAACGGTTCTATGAATGATGGATGGTTGTGGGATTCTACTTTAAAAGCTGCACAGATTTGTTTTTCTTCATCAACCATTATTATTCCGGCGTTTTCTCCTGGTCCTTGAACGACCCACGGTGCTTCTGTGGGGAATTTTTTAAGGTGGGGACGGGAGGACTTATAGGAACAGTGTTCTGACCACATTGCAGAGAAAATCCCCAACTCCACCAAATTAGGTTCTCTACCTAAAATCTCTTTTATTTTTTCGTATTCCTCATAAGTTACGTGTTGTTCTATTACTTTTCTGTCCATTCCTGCTCCTTCAGCTTTGGTTGTCTGCATAGGAAAGTATATCAGGAAAGAGTTAATTACTTGAAAAGTGGTTAGTTGTGTTTTAAATTTATTTTTAGAAAATTTAAAATAAAATTTTAGGAGGAGAGAGATGGCAGTTGTTGGATTTGCAAAGTTGGAGGCTCTTTTTAGAAAAGCTGCAAGCCTTGATATTGATAAGAACAAGGCTAAAGAGATTACGGATATTGTTGAAAAGAAACTTTACGACCTGCTTTTGGTGGGTGAAAGGAACGCTAATTTCAACAACAGAGAAGTTATCTGGGAGTGTGACATTCCTCTAACAAAAGGTTTCCTTGAATCTATGCAGAAGTTTAAGGATTTAAAAGAGACTCTTGACTTGAAGGATATTCTTGACTTTTTGGCTACTCAGCCGCCTTTAAAGTATCCGCTTGAAGCAGAGCTTGAGAAAAAACTTCCGGAAATTGTTGGAACCTTGCTTTACATCCTTGCAAGGATAATTAAGGAAACTTCTCCCGATTGTAGGCAACCTTCTTCTGAGGATATAGAGAGAGCAGGTAAGATACTTGACCTGACTATGTAGTTGCTTGCTTGTTTGTGTTTGAATTTAGAAGTCCCCCTGCGATTGAGGGGGATTTTTTATTTATAATTGGTTTATAAATCGACAAAACAGTAGGGAGGTGCTTTGTTCGTTAACTTGAATATGACTTTAAAGGAGTGCCTTGAGAGATACCCTGAGGTTAAAAGCGTTCTTTATCGCTACATAGAGGAGTGCCTTTACTGTGAAGGTTTTAAGGATGAACCTCTTGAGGTTGTTTTGAAAGCGCATCGTCTTCATCCCGAAAAGATTGTGAAAGAGATTAACAAATATTTGGAGGAGAAGAGGAGAGATGGAGTTTAATGTATATTCTGCCGTTAAGACGGTTGCAGAATTGATGTGTTGCGCAGCGATAACGGCTCCTAAAGGAAAAGGACAGAACCTTTTATACGTAAAGATTTTTGAGAGTGAAGAGAAAGATAAAGTTGCAGACTTGATGGAAAAGTTGGGAGAAGAAAATAACGTTAAGTTTTTTGTCAGAGATGCGAAGAACGTTAGAGATTCTTTAATTGTTGTTTTTATAGGAACAGAAGTTAAACCGAGAGGCGTTCCTTTTTGTGGTTTTTGCGGTTTTGAAAATTGTGAAAAATCAGCCGCTGCAGGTGCTTACTGCTCTTACGCTGTTGGGGATTTGGGAATAGCGGTAGGGTCTGCCGTTAAAGTGGCGGCAGAGCACTGCATTGATAACAGGATTATGTTTTCTTTCGGTAAGGCAGCTATTGTAGGGGGTTTTGTCCCCGAAAAAGTTAAGTTGGGTTACGGTATTCCACTTTCTGTAAGCGGAAAGAATATATTTTTTGACAGGAAAATGTAATGAAAAGTGTTGCTTGGGTAGTTATTCCTAAAGGGGATGTAGTAGAAACTCTGCGGGTGGAGCTTCCTGCTCTTATTGATGGTTCTTTCAACCTGAAAAAGCCGTGCTGGATACACATAAGACAGATTACCGATGAAGTGGAAGAGTTTCTGATAGAAAAGCTGTCTATAAATGAGCTTTCCGTTGAAGACTGTAAAACGGAAGCCCGTTCTAAGGTTGAAATTTTTGATGATTACATATTTCTTTTGATGAACTACTTTGACGGTGGGGTAAGCAGGCAGAAAAAACTGTGTGTTTTCTGGGGAAAAGATTATATCGTTACAATTGGTAGCAGAAGGCTTTTTGAGGAAGCAAAGAAAAACTTAACGCTTGAGGAGAATCCCTTTGGAGAGGGGGTAGGTAAAATTCTATGGCTGATTTCGAGTGTTGTAGCAGATAAATTTAAAACTGTTACGGATATTTTAGAAGAACAAGCTGACGAAGTTGAAGCTTTGGTGTTTAAAGAGCAGAATCCTGAACTGCTGGAAGACATATCTGACTTATCTTATGAGATATTAACTCTGAGAAGAGCTTTAAAACAGCTGAGGGATACTTACAGGTCTTTGATTTCTTATGCTTCCGGGTTTTTAAAAGGTGAGGATGTTCACTACTTTAGAGACTTACTTGATGAAGTATCAATACTCTACGATAGGGCAGAGACCCTTCACGAGTTTATTCAGAACGTTTTGAACGTCTTTTCTTCGCTTGTTTCTTTTAGGTTGAACGAAGTTATGAAAACACTGACCATTTTCGTTACAGTTCTTGAACCTTTGATGGTGATAACGAGTTTTTACGGTATGAACGTTGAAAATTTGCCTTTAGCTGCTAAACCATACGGTATATGGGTTATTTCTGTTTTTATGTTAGGAATAACGTTGCTTCTCCTTTACTATTTTAGAAAAAGAATGTGGATTTAGATTTCTTTTAAGAAGTCGTTTATAGTTATTATCTTGAATTGAATTTCTTCATCACCGCAGTATTCGTTAACCCAACTCTTACACTTCTGGATACAAAAGTTCATATCAATTTTAGGAGCAAAACTTGCAAGGTAGATGTTAACGTCTGAAAAGTATTTTTTGAGTTCTTTTGAGAGGAGGTGGAGGTAGAGGATTTTCTCTCTAACCTTTCTTGAACGTTCGGAATGTCCTGTTCCCAGTCTTATAAAAAATTCAACGTTGCCTTTACATTCGTAGCCTTCAACGTAGTTTCTTCCCCAAAAAGTTACATCTATGTTCTTACCACTTAGGTTTTTTTTATTGCAGAAAACTTTAAGTTTCCTTCTATTTACCATAGGTTGGCAGTGAAGGCACATAAGGTTTACTACTTTTCTGTTAATTGGTCCGAGATGAAAAACTAATTCTTCGAAGAGTCTTCCTTTTCTTAAAGCTATAAGGTCGTTTTGGGGAATTTCCTTGCCTGATAGGTTTTCTGAATGTTTGAGGAAAAAATTTTTCAAAAGTCTCCACAGTTTGAATTTACCGTGTTCGTTAAGGGGTATAGTTTCGAGAAATTTTTCCTTTTTGGTTTTTTTAAACTCTATAAACTCTCCTACCTTATCTACATACTGAAAAAACTCTGCTATTGAAATAATAGTGGAAATTCGTCGATGGTAAGGAAGGCATATTAAAAACCTAACCAACTCTTCAACGGGAAGTCCTAAAAACCTTTCTACATCAACGTAACAGCTGAAAACGTTCATTATCTGTAGTATTTAAGCAGTGATAAGTCTTTGGTTTGCTGTATGGCGGCGAGTAGTGCATCGTAAGCAGTTTTTGCCTTTTCGTATTCAGAAATAGCTTGAGCGTAATCGGTATCTTCCAACTTTGACACTAAGTTTGAGTAATGAAGTCTTAAGTTTTCGTTCTGCGTTTTCAGATTTTCTACCGTTGCTATCTGCGTTCCCAATATTGAACGGTATTCCATAATTTGGTTAAGTCCTTTGTCAAAAGCGTCTAATAATTTCATAGAAGTGCCGTCTACAGTTATCTCTGCTGTATTTAACTGTTTGATATCGCCACTTTCTATTATGTCAATTATTTTATCTATTACTTCTACGGCTGTGATTTTTCCGCTTGTTTGGTTGACTCCAAACATGTCTGCACCGTTATAGTTTAGTTCCACATCTACACCGTTCGCTACAGAAATTTTTGTTGTATCAACCGTGTAGTTACCACTACTATCTTGATATTTAAACTTTCCGTCTGAATCAAAAGGAGGGTCTTGAACTTTTACTCCTCCGAATATGTAGTTGTCTCCAATTTTGAAGTTTGCCTGATTAATTATGTATTCTTTTGCTGCTTTAAAATAGTCAACCAACGTTTTGGCATCTTCATCGTTTATAACGCCCGTGTTCATAACTTGAACGATTTTCACTCTTACTTCCTGGAGGGTATTAACAACTGTATCTAAAACGGATTCTGCATTTTCAAGAGATGTTTTAGCAAAGTCTATGTTCCTGTTGAACCTTTCAAATGTTGATATAAGTTTTTTAAATCTGAGAACTCTTGCAGAATCAACGGGATTATCGGAAGGATAAAGTAACCGCTTTCCTGAAGAAAGCTCTTCAGTTTTCCTCTGTAGCGTTGCTTCTCTTTTTCTGTCGTATTTTATGAAAAGGTCAAAGAATTTTATATCGGGCACCCTCATTTTTTACCTCACCATTCCCAATACTGTTTGGAGTAGTTCATCTGTTACAGTTATTACTCGTGCTGCAGCTTCATAAGCTCTTTGGTATTTTGTGAGGTTTACTAGCTCTTCATCCATATTAACGGATGATAATTCCTTCATTTTATCTTCTATACTGCTTAAAAGAAACTTGCTGTTTTCTGTTTTGTTTTTTACGTATTCAAGTTCGCTGCCCAAGGCGGAGACTATTTCTGTGTTGTAATACTCAGAGAAGCTCAGATTATTCAACTCACTCCATGTTTTGTCTTTCAGCTCGATTAGTTTTTTAATGTTTCTGTTATCGGCATTTAGACTGTCTGAACTACTTGCAGCGGCTATTTTTTTAGGGTCTGTAAAGTTTAACGTTATATTAGAAGCATCTATGGTCGTGCTTCCGTTATCTGCTTTGAATAACGCTTCTCCATTGGGAGTGGTAGAACCAGAAGGGGCATATAGGTCATATCCCTCCTTTTGTTGGTCGTTTATCTCCTTAGCAAATTTTTCGGTAAATTTGTTTAGTTTATCCATTGCTTCGTTTACAGCATCTATTCCTTTTAAAGTTCCGCCTATT
>JAMOPR010000102.1 GCA_027064485.1 Desulfurobacteriaceae bacterium
TTTTATCACTTTCCCGATTATGGGTTTTATTGCAGGGATTACCTTTACAGTTCCTATGCCTGTTTTTTCATCCGTTCCTGTTTTTAAAGGAACAGTTATTTCTTTTCCGTTTCTATTAACCACTACCTGTAGAGTTTTATCGGGATTGAGTGCAACAACCTTTGAAAAATCCTGCCAGTTTCTAATTTTTTGACCGTTTACGGAAAGTATTACATCTCCACTTTTCAGACTTGAGTTTGCACTTAAGACGTTTCCCACTTTTGCTGCTTCAATTTGATAGGTAGGAACGTATCTTCCTATCGTGTAGGATAAAGAGAAGAAAGCGATTGCCAGCAATAGATTCATTACAGGTCCGGCTAAAGCTATTACTATTCTCTGCCAAGGAGGTTTTGCGTAGAACTCATCTGGTGAAGACGGCGGAACGTCAGGGTCTTCTCCTGCCATTTTAACGTAACCGCCCAGCGGAAGCAGGCTTACGGCAAACTCTGTGCCGCAGCAGGTAAAAGTAAAGAGTTTTGGACCGAATCCTATTGAAAACGTTTCGACCCTGACACCGAAAAACCTTGCCGCCAAAAAGTGTCCGAATTCGTGGACGAATATCAGGACGCTTAAAGCTACGATGAAATAGATAACGGTTGTCATTTATCCTCCTGTTAAATTTAGCTTTTTGGCAAACTACGTAATATAATACTTTAACTGAAATTTTGTGGAGGTAAGTGTGATGGGATTGAAGGAAAAAATAAGAGAGATGGATTTTAATTGGCTTGCTCAGGGTAACCATAAGATTTCTCTTGAAGCTTTTATGGAAAAGTGGGCAAACAATGAAGCTATAATTTTGGATGTTAGGACAGAAGAAGAAGCCAAATTGTCTCCCCTTAGTGCTTTTGGAATTCACATTCCTTTGAATCAGATTCCCGATAGATTGAGCGAGATTCCTAAAGATAAGTTAGTTTGCATAATATGTAACGCCAATATCAGGGCTTCTATCGCTTATGCGTTTTTAATTGATGAAGGTTTTGATAACGTGAAAGTTCTTGCTTCTAATCCATCTGAGCTGGTTGGTTTCTTAAAACCGGGCAAAATCAAGAAACTATTGAAAAGGAGCTAAAAGTGAAGCGTTTTTTACTCCCTTCGCTTCTGCCTTTGCTGCTGTTTTCTGAATCAGCTGCGTCCGATATTTCTAACCGCGAGATTCTTGAAAGGCTTCATCAGTTGGAACAAAAGGTTGAGCAGCTTGAACGGGAAAATAGGGAATTGAAGGCTCTGCTTTATAAATCAAAGAATTATGAAGTAGCTTCCAGAGAAAGAACTAAAAAATTGCAGGTAGAAGGTAGAGTGTTATTTAGGTTTTCTCAGGCTGAGGATTTGGACGAGGGAGAAAAAACGGTTTACGGAGATTCCGGGAACGGCTTTGAGGTTAGAAAAGCCAGAGTAAAGTTTAAAGGAAAGCTTAACGATGGGTTTGGATATACGATACAGTTGAGGGCAGATAGAGGAAGCAACGTTGAACTTTGGGATGCATACGTTAATTACATGTTTGATTCTGTTCCGCTGTCTGTTAAAGCCGGTATGTTTAAGGTTCCGCTCTCCATGTCTTACTTAACATCTGGAACAAAGCTGTGGTTCCCGGATAGACCTGTTGCGGTTAGAAGAGTTGCTCCCGTTTGGAGAGATGTGGGTGTAGCTGTTACGTATGCTCCTTTGAAGAATTTGAAATTTACTGCTTCCGTTTTGAACGGCGAAGGTTGGAATAATGGGAAGGTGTATAACAAGGATAAGAAATACGTGTATACTTTTGCTGTTGATGCCGTTCCTTTTGATAATGATGTTTATGAATGGAGGATTAGAGCTGGATACGAAACAGGTTTTGATGAATCATCCAAGCTTGTTTATAAAGATTACGGAGCTAATAGAGTTAAAAGAAATTTGATTGATGTTGAAACAGCCTTAAAAGTCAGACCTTTGGGTTTAGCCTTTAAGGGTGGTTACCTTTACGATAATCCAACTGATGCAAAAGACAAAAACGGTGGTTCTGTTTCTTTAGGGAATGCTAAAGGGTTTTACGTTCAAGGTGATTACGCGGTTCCTTTTGATAGAAATTTTCACCTTGTAGGTCGCTATTCGTGGGTGGACCCTAACGACGATAAGGATGATTCTAAAGACGTTGATTACACCACTTTAGGTTTTTACTACTTGCTGAACGGATGGCAGGCTGCTGTTAGGTCTTCCTACGTTTGGGCTAACGAAAGGCACGGTAAGGAAGTTGATAATAATCTGTTTGTAACGGAGTTTCAGCTTCTATTTTAGTGAGGTGTAAGAAGTGAAAAGAGCCTTGCTTTTTGTAATAGCTTTTTATTTTCTATCCGCTGCGGTTTTTGCAGCGGATAAAACAAAATTGATTGTGTTCCATGCTGGGAGCCTTTCTGTTCCTTTTGAAAAGTTAGAAGAGGAGTTTGAGAAAGAACATCCTGGCGTTGACGTTATAAGAGAGCCCAGCGGTAGCGTTAAGGCTATAAGAAAGGTAATAGGTTTACACAAACCTTGCGATGTTGTGGCGAGTGCAGACTATTCTCTTATTCCTAAGATGATGTTCCCCCGTTATGCAGACCACGTTAGGATTTTTGCTACGAACGAGCTTGTT
>JAMOPR010000103.1 GCA_027064485.1 Desulfurobacteriaceae bacterium
TCCGCAGGGGCGGATGGCGGGGAGGATTTTTTCTTCCGGTAGAGACTTTAATTTTTCAAGGTTGTTATTTGTTAAGTTTTTAAGGTTCTGTAGGCACTTTTCTGCGTTGGTGTCTGTTGTGTTTTGGCTTAGAATTGTGAAGATAGCCTGTTCCAGTGGTGAACGTCCGGGCTTATAGGCTTTTGGGAATGTGGCGTCGAGAATTTGTTTGATTTTTTCTATCTTTTCTTTCATAAAACCTATTTTAGCAGAATGGGTTAAAATTACTGCACTACTGTTTGGAGGTTTGGTGAATGGTTGGATTTTTACTCGACCTTGAGGGAACGCTTGTAAAGGATAAACGATACAATCCGTTTCCTGAAGCTCTTGAATTTACAAAGTTGCTTGATGATAAAAAAATCCCTTGGATTGTCGCCACAAATAATTCAACAGAAAAGCCTTACGTTTTGATTGATATATTAAAAGAGAAGGGGTTTAACGTTAATGAAAAAAAGTTACTTTCGCCGTCCTATTTAGCTAAAGTTTTCCTTGAAAGAGAAGGAATTAAATCTCTCTACTTTATGGGAACAGAGAAGGTTAAAGAGTTTTTTGAGGAATGCGGTTTTGAAGTCAGAGATGACCATTTGGTTGATGCAGTGGTGGTTGGAAGGGATAGAGAAGTTAACTATCAGAAATTGAAAACTGCCACTTCTGCTTTGGTTCTTAACAATGCCAAACTCTTTTCTTTCCATATGAACAGGCTCATTCTTGACCCGGACGGTCTTGTCGGACCAAGTGTTGGCTCAATAGCTACTGCACTTTCCTATGCAGCAAATAAACCTGTAACTTCTTTTGGGAAACCTTCTAAAGAGTATTTTGAAAGGGCTTTTGAGCTGATAGGTATTAACAACCCTGAAAACGTTTATATGGTTAGCGATGACCCGTTTACCGATTTGGCTGAAGGTAAAAAGGTAGCTGGATTTAAAACGGTTTTTGTTTTAAGCGGCAAGTATGATGAGAGCGTTTTAGAAGAGATTCCTGAAGAGTTACGTCCGGACTTTGTTTTTGAACATATCGGAGAGTGTAAAAAACTTATAGGAGAGCAGGATTGATTGGAAAAGTAAAAACTTATATGGAGCTAATAAAGATTGAACATACCGTTTTTGCTCTGCCGTTTGCATTAACTTCTGCTTTTATGGCTGCTCACGGAATTCCTTCCCTTTACCAGATTTTCTGGATTACGGTTGCGCTGTTTGGAGCAAGAACTGCTGCTATGAGTTTAAACAGGGTTATTGATGCTGAAATAGATGCAAAAAATCCCCGCACCTCCACCCGTCACATTCCAAGAGGCGTTGTAAAGAAAACGGAAGGTTTGATTTTAGCCGTTATAGGCTTTACGTTGATGGTTTACGCAGCTTATAAGCTGAATCCTTTAGCGTTTAAACTTTCTCCCATTGCGGTTGCAGTTTTGACTCTCTACTCTTTTACTAAACGCTTTACCTATTTTTGTCATATTGTTTTGGGCATTGCGGTAGCTCTTGCGCCCCTTGGTGCTTGGGTTGCGGTAAAGGGCAGTATCGATTTAACCGCGATTTTGCTTACACTTTCCGTTGCCTTTTGGGTTGCTGGTTTTGACATCATTTATGCCCTTCAGGACGTTGAATTTGACAGAAAAGAGGGGATTTACTCAATTCCTTCAATCTTTGGAGAAGAAAAAGCGCTTGTGATTTCAAGGTTTTTTCACTTCATCACTCTGTTGCTTTTAGTTGCCGTTGGTGTGATTGAGGGAATGGGGATTTTTTACTACTTGGGACTTTTAATTTCCACCTATTTTATGGTTAAAGAACACTTAATTGTTGCCAAAGCAAAGGATAAAAAGGCAATAGGCTTTGCATTTTTTAACATGAACGGTTACATAAGTTTGACCGTTTTCTTTTTTACGTTTTTAGATTTTGTAGGAAGAAGGTTATGGAATTTCTAAAATATTTAGTTTCCATACTTGTCATTACTGACCCGATATTTGCGGCTATTTTGGTTGCCGGACTTGTGGATGCTAAAGACGTTAAGACTGTCGCGTTTAAGAGTTCCCTTACCGTTTTTATTGCGGCTTTAGTAACGCTTTTTGTAGGTGATGGTTTTTTAAAACTTTTGGGTATTAGTCTTTACAGTATAAAAATTTTCGGTGGGTTGCTTCTTCTGCAGATGGCTTTTCAGATGATACAGGCAAGGGCACCTAAATCAAAACATACGGAAGAGGAAAGTAAAGCTGCGGTAGAGAAAGAAGATATTTCTATTATTCCCATAGGAATTCCCGTTCTCTTTGGTCCGGGAGCTTTTACAACTGTGTTGATTTTCAAGGAAGAGGCTACGCATCTTTATAGCTTTTTGTTGCTCTTTCTTGCTATTCTTATTTCGGTTGGAGTGATTTATTTTATAATTAAAAACTCTGTTATTCTTGCAAAACGGTTGGGAACTACGGGTATAAATGTGACTGTAAGGATATTTGGTCTTTTTGTTGGCGCTTTGGGTTCGCAGTTTATAGTTGATGGCGTAAAACACTTATGGTTGCAGGGGTAGAAAATGAAAGTGGTTCTTCAGAGAGTTTTATCCGGCAAAGTAGTAGTTAGTGGCGAGACTGTTGCTGAAATAGGAAGAGGT
>JAMOPR010000104.1 GCA_027064485.1 Desulfurobacteriaceae bacterium
CTTGTCTGTTGTTAGGTCTACTTGGAGTCCAGCAATTTCTTCCAGATAATACTTAAGGTCTACAAATTTAAATAAATCAATCTTTCCGTTTAAAGATACTATGACGTCTAAATCACTATCCTTTCTTTGCTCATTTCTGGCATAAGAACCGAAAATCTTTAAATGCTCAACTCCATATTCCTTTTGGAGTCTTTCTCTATGTTTTAAGAAAATCTTTATTATTTCTGGGAGGCTCTTTAAAGTTTCTTGAGAGTTTTCGGTTGCGGTTTTCATATTTTCCTCAGAATACTCTTTCTCTAAGAGTTTATATCATAGCATTACTACTTAAAAATTTATGCGTTGGAAAAAAAAATGAGGTTTTTAATATATGGTTCTATGGACACTCTTAACAAAGTTCTATCTCGAAAGTTGGATATTTAATAACTGCCTACGTAACTAAATCCTTTCTTTTATCTCTCTTAACTTAGCTACAAGGTTTTTAGGTAAGGATTTAAGATGCTCTTCGTTTTGACAAATCCAGAAAACGGCGTCAAGCTTTATCTGCGGGATTCCCGTTTTTTCTGAAAGTTTCTTCCAAAAGTCTTTATTTCCAGAAACCTTCTTTATACGGGAGTCCAACGGTATGGCAATTTTTTCTAATCCTGTAAGTTCTTTTCCTTCTGCTATCCTTACGGCGTAGTTCATCATCTTAGCGGCAAATACTATTGTTTTACTGTCTTTCTTCTGTCTCATACATTTTGCAAGCTCTTCAACTAACCGGTTAGCGTTTCTAACTTGTTCTACCTTTACCTGCGAAACACAATTAATTGCCTTCTTTAGTCTTTTTAGTTTTGCCGTTAAAAACCTTTTGTTGAAGCGCTTTAAAAACTTTTCAAAATCTTCTATACCCTTACCGTCAGAAAAAAATGCCGCAAAGTTTTCCCAGTATTCTTCTCCCTTCATCTGCAACTGATAGGACATTAAAGCATTGATAACAACCAACTTGTAAAACTCTTCCTCTTTCCCTTTAAATTTTTCATACAGCTTTTTAATGGCTTTGAACTGTCTGTCGTTTTCCTCTATTTCGGTGATATCTTTTTCTGTGAATTCTTTTAGAGCCGCTATTAACTTTTCCACTTTAATAACCTCTTTTGTGATAGAATGTTTCAAATTTTACAGGACTGAAGATGCTTCTACACCCAACGTTAGTGTTAGATATAAGGTATCTTCCTGTAGCTATCTTTTCTCACAAAAAAGCTTTTCTCCTTGAACTGCTGAATAAGTGTGAGGTGCTTGAATACTACACCAGCATCTCCCTTCGCTCACCTGCAAAATCCTATCCAGCTCCCTTAGTAATTCGCATACCTGTCCTTTCAAAACATTGGCAGACCGTTTCACCAACCCGAAGGGCAATATTCACAAGGGACAACTTCAAGTGTGCATACTGCGGAAGGATTTTAAAAGATAATGAAATTACGATAGACCACGTAATTCCAAAAAGCAAGGGGGGACGTTGGTGTTGGGAGAATTTAGTAACCTGCTGTGTATCTTGTAACCAGAAGAAAGGTAGTAAAACGCCTCAAGAAGCAGGAATGAAACTTCTGTTCAAACCGAAGAAACCTTCAGGGTTTGAAATTTCTCTAAACCGCTGGAGGAAAAGAATAAATAATGAATTCTCTGAAATTTTAAAACTCTACCTACCTTCTTTTAACAGGGTAGAGGAAAATTTCTGATAGAATCCTTTCAAGATTGTATGCTTGTGGAGAATTAATGGATAAAGAATTAGAAGTTTTAAGAGAGAGATTAAAGTTCCAGACAGAATTGCTTAAACTTCTTACCGCTTTGTTTGCTGCTAACGCTGGAGGAGTTGTAGGAATTATGTTTAAGCTTAAAAATCCCATAAGCATTCTTCTTTTAATTTTGGGTTTAATTACTCTTTTAGGATTTATACTTGCTATATTTAGAGTTGGTATCGCCATTGAAAACACCTTTAGGGAGTTAGAGAAATGGAAACACTTGTAATACTTATATCGGGATTTCTTTTGCTTATTTCCCTTTTGCTTGTTGCTTATAGACTTTCAAAACTCGCAGAGGAAATATAACCCCCAGAGCAGGGGGCGTGTAAACTATCTTTCTATCCAGTAGTTAGGTGCTTCTTTAGTGATAATTACGTCGTGAACGTGGGATTCTTTTAACCCCGCAGATGTAATTCTTACAAACCTTGCTTTCTTTCTCATCTCTTCTATGGTGGCTGCGCCGCAGTAACCCATTCCAGCCCTTAAGCCGCCTACGAGCTGGTGAATCGTATCGGCAAGTGGTCCTCTATAGGGAACCATTCCTTCAATTCCTTCTGGAACTAACTTCTTCTCTTCAACTTCAGATTGGAAATATCTGTCTTTACTTCCTTTCTTCATAGCTCCTAAAGAGCCCATACCTCTATAAACTTTGTAGCTTCTACCTTGATAGAGAATTAATTCACCTGGCGATTCTTTTGTTCCGGCAAAGAGACTTCCTATCATTACAACTCTTGCACCTGCACCGATAGCTTTTGCGATGTCACCGGAAAACTTGATACCGCCGTCAGCAATGATGGAAACGTCATACTTATCGGCAACTTCAGCGCAGTTCATAATTGCGGTAAGCTGTGGAACACCAACA
>JAMOPR010000105.1 GCA_027064485.1 Desulfurobacteriaceae bacterium
AACTATAAAGCGCAGACAACCTCTTAAACTGGTATAGCGACAACGGAGATGAAATATCCAAAGGAGGAACATCCCAGGAAGGTAAGAAAACGGTTTTTACCTTGTGCCTTTTGATATCTTCAGCTAAAGACTCCGCCAAAAACTCAGAAGGGCAAACAACCAAAACTTGCTCTTTACACAGAGGTAGAACTTTCTTTAAGAAGAGTGCTTTCGAAGCTCCGGGAAGACCGTAAACTTTTGGCTTTTCTTTCGATTTGACGCTACCCTTAAAAACTTTTAACGCCCTTTCGAACATTCCTTTTAGGCTGCACCCCCTTCAATCAACTTAGCCTCTCTCTGCATTAACCTGTTAAAAAGGGTATCCCAAAAAACAGTCAAATTACCCTTACCCCCATGTTCTTCAAAAAACTTAACAGAATCCTCCAGCTCGCTACCCAACAACTCGAAAAAGGTATCGTTTAAAAGACCTCTATCTATTTTATCCTGATTGTAGAGGAAAAAATCGGCAACTATCGTTCTCGCAAGTCTTTCAATCTTTTCGTTCATTCCTGCCCCCTAAAAGGTCAAGCAACTTAGAAAGTGTCTCCTTCAGTTTCTCCCGCTCAACAACCATATCGATAAGTCCGTGTTCTAAAAGAAATTCCGACCTTTGGAACCCTTTCGGCAACTTTTGTCTTATCGTTTGTTCAATTACGCGGGGACCGGCGAAACCTATAAGAGCCTTAGGCTCTGCAATAATTACATCCCCAAGGAAAGCAAAGCTCGCCGACACTCCGCCCATCGTAGGATGCGTAAGGACGGAGATGTAAGGAACCCCCTTTTCCTCAAGGAGCGTAAGGGCTGCAGATGTTTTAGCCATCTGCATTAGGGAAACGATTCCTTCCTGCATTCTTGCACCGCCCGAAGCGGCAATGCAGATAAAAGGAATTCCATCTTCTGCAGCCCTTTCTATGTTCCTCGTTACCTTCTCGCCGGCCACCGCACCCATACTTCCGCCCATAAAACGAAAGTCAAAACAGCTAACGTATGCCGGTTTTCCTCCTATAAACCCCTTCGCGTTTACAACTGCATCCTTCAGCCCCGTTTTCTCTTGGGCTTCCTTTATCCTTTGAACGTAAGGTTTTTTATCCGCAAACCCCAAAACATCAACCGGTTCAAGATTTGCATCTAACTCTTCAAAATCGCCGTTATCAAAAATCATGTAAAGCCTATCCCTTGCAGGAACTGGAAAATGGTGTCCGCACTTAGGGCACACCATTAAGTTGTTCTCAAGCTCCCCGCGGAAAAGTAACGTTTTACAACTATCACACTTTATCCACAATCCGCTGGGAACCTGAGATACAACTTTACCTTCCCTTCTCAGCTTACGCTTGAAAAACCGCTCAAACATCAACTACCCTTTAAAGCAAGCAATTTCCGGCAGAATGTTCAAAAGTTCCCTAAACGCTTCTGAAGATATCGTGTAATATACTTTATTCCCTTTTCTGGTTTTTGCAACTATTCCTTTATATCTCAGCGTTCTCAAGTGCTGAGAAAGGGAAGATTGAGAAATTCCAAGTTCCTGCTCTAAGTCAGTCACGCACATCGGCTTGTCCTTAAGGGTAAACAAAATTTTTAACCTTACCGGAGATGCCAACGCTTTTAGGCATTCCGCCCCTTCTTCTATTCTTTCATCGTCGAGAACTATCTTTTCTGCCTTTGCCATACTTCCTCCTTTTATTTGTGTTTAATTAAATTTTATCTTTTTAATTGGATTCCTGCAACAGTTAAAAATATAAAATAAACAGAATTATAACTATCAGTTTGTTGCCACATAATATACGATTGAGAGATTACAATTTCAAGCTTTTACGCTTAAAATTAGTTAAACAAATATTGGATAATCAATTGACATTAAAGGAGGTTTATAATGAAAAAAATCCTCACAGACAAAGCCCCCACTCCCGTAGGACCCTATTCTCAGGGAATACTTTACGGAAATTTCCTGTTCACTGCAGGTCAGATAGGCATAAATCCCGAAACTGGAAAATTAGTAGAAGGCTTTGAAAATCAGGTCAAACAGTGTTTAAAAAACCTCGAAGCCGTTCTAAATGCTGCCGGAGCAAGCAAATGTAGTATCGTAAAAGTTACAGTATTCCTGACCGATATATCTAAATTCAGTAAATTTAACGATATCTACAAAAAATTCTTAGACGGCTGTCCCGTAAAACCTGCCCGCTCAGTTGTTGAAGTTTCTGCCCTACCGCTGGGAGCCGAAGTGGAGGTAGAATGCATAGCAGTAAGGGGTTAGGAACGCTCTACGTCGTTGCTACACCGATAGGCAACCTTGAAGATATAACCTATCGCGCCGTAAAAATTTTGGAAGGCGTAGATATTATAGCCTGCGAAGATACAAGACAAACAAAAAAACTACTAACCCATTACGGAATAACAGGTAAAAAGCTAATACCCTACCACGAACACAACGAAAAACAGCAAGCTGAAAAGCTCCTTTCTCTTCTCCTTGAAGGAAAAAACATTGCACTCGTTTCAGATAGCGGAACTCCGTGTATAAGCGACCCGGGATACAGACTCGTCAAAAAAGCAAGAGAGGCAGGCGTTAGACTTACC
>JAMOPR010000106.1 GCA_027064485.1 Desulfurobacteriaceae bacterium
AATTACCTTCAAGAGGTGAGGAAGTCCTTAATGTAAAGCTCTGTGACCCATTTAAAATTTCTTCCTTGCGAATCTTGAGTTATAAGCTCTTTTATCTTTTTAAATCCTGCTTCAGAGAAAATCATTTCAACTTCATTTGGATTCATATTTTCAAAGAATCTTTCTTTTTCTTTTCTGGCGTTTAAAGGGTAGCTTAAGATTACTCTCCCTTCGGTTTTTAGGTATTTTGCCACGTTTTTTACGGTAAGTAAGTGAAGTTCTTTAGGAATGTGCATCAAAACTGCTATGCAGATTACAACGTCGAAGAAGTCCGAAAACTTTTCAGGAAGATTTAGTTCCGGAAGATATGCATGGAAAATTCTTTCAGAGATTTCTGGAAGTTCTCTTTTAACCAGTTTGATAAATTCCTCTGAACCGTCTACTCCCCAAACTTCGAATCCTTTTTCGGTTAAGAATTTTAGTTCTCTTCCCGAACCGAATCCAATTTCCAGAATCTTGCAGTTTTTATCAGGAATGGAATCCAAAATGAACTGTTGGAGTTTGTGCGGTGTAGAGTTTTTGTATTCTTTAGCCAGTTTTTCAGCGTTTTTGTTGTAAAAGTCTAAGGTTTTTTTGATAACCTCGAGCACTTTTAACCCTTAACTTGAACTTTTGCTTGTGCTATAAGATAATACCTTTTACAATTAAAAGCAGGAGGTTGAGATGGCTGTAGAAAGAACACTTGTTATAGTAAAACCTGATGCAGTTAAAAAGAACGCTGTTGGCGACATTATCAGAATTCTGCAAGAAAACGATTTGAAACTTTTGGCTTTGAAAATGGTCCATCTTACTAAGGAGCAGGCTAAAAAGTTTTACATAGTTCACAAAGATAGACCTTTCTACGATGAGCTTACAGACTTTATGTCTTCCGGACCTTGTGTTCCTATGGTATTTGAAGGTGAAAATGCTATTGCAAGAGTTAGAGAAATAATAGGTGCTACAGACCCAGCGAAAGCTGCAGAGGGAACTATAAGGAAAAAATATGGAACTGACGTAGGAAGAAACGCTGTTCACGCTTCCGATTCTCCAGA
Organism: Desulfurobacteriaceae bacterium; assembly: GCA_027064485.1. Classification (GTDB taxonomy): domain Bacteria; phylum Aquificota; class Aquificia; order Desulfurobacteriales; family Desulfurobacteriaceae; genus Desulfurobacterium_B. Next base: position 1,071 of record JAMOPR010000106.1, read on the forward strand.
ATCTGCTGCTTATGAAATTCCGTTTTTCTTTAACCAGCTTGAAATACACGAATAGTTTTATATTTAAACTTTTGTGGGAGATTTAATGGACGACAGTTTCAGTTTGATGAAAGCTGAAGCGGAGCTTTGTAAAGAATTTGATGAAGAAGGTGATTCGTTAGAAGTTAAGCATTTTGTTTTTGAAGACCTTTTAGACACCAGTGAAAAATTTATATGCAGGAAAAATCGGTTAGGTGGAGGCTTCTGCCTCTACCACTACTTCCTTATTAAGGAATCCCGTTCTCTCTTTTCCAAAAAAGAGGAAAAACCTTTAGGTTGTTACCTGTGTTATGAAGAGGGGACAGTTTTAACTTTTGAGGATTTTAACTTTAAAATTAAGTCGTTTGATGAATTTACTCTTTTGGTTGAAGCTATAGAGGTAAGTTCTGGAGCCAGTTACTTTTTTGAACTGTGCAATTTGTGTGAGCTTCCGGAAAAGATAAAAACTGAACAGGACGTAGCGCTTACGTTGTTTTCTCAGTCTCTGAGGAAGTTGCCTCCGCCTTCGCGGTTTGACCAAATAGCTGATGAAAACAGAGAAGTTTTGAAGTTGGCAGAGAAAGGCAACGAGAAAGCTATGGAGAAATTGGAAAGGGAGTTGGGGAAAGAAGAGACAGCAAGGCTTTTAAGAGAGGTAAGGGAACATCCTGAAGAGCTTTTTGATACTTTTATCTCATCGATGGATAATGCTTATAAGATTATTGGTGTAGTAACTGATGTTAAGAAAATAGAGCTTGAGGGAAGAGAATTTTTGAAACTTGGAATTTTGGCAGAAGATTTGGACTTTACAGTTTTGGTGTCTTCTAAAGAAGAAGTTACGGATGGTGATAGAATAGAAGTTATAGGAAAATTGCGAGGTGTTGCTGTGTTTTAACCGATAGGAGGGAGCAGTTGTGAAAATAGGACGTTTTAAGTATGGAGAAAGAACAATTTTTGGAATGGTAAGGGGGAAAGAGGTTGTTGTTCTAAAGGAGAAGAAAATTCAGGAGTTGATGGAAAATCCCACCCCCACCGACGAAGTCGTTGAATTTAAAAACTTAAAATTTCTTTCTCCTACCAGACCAACAAAAATTGTTGCGGTAGGCTTAAACTACAAAGCCCACGCCGAAGAGATGGGAAAACCTTTGCCGGAAGAGCCGTTACTTTTTATGAAGCCTTCCACATCTGTGATAGCGAATAAGATGAGAATCGTTCTTCCTGAGATGTCTCAACGGGTAGATTACGAAGGTGAACTTGCCGTAGTAATAGGCAGGCGTTGTAGGAACGTTTCTCCAGAAGAAGCAAAAGATTACATCTTAGGCTATTCCTGTTTTAATGACGTTACAGCAAGAGACCTGCAGCAAAAAGACGTTCAATATACAAGAGCTAAATCTTTTGATACATTTGCGCCTTATGGACCTTGGATTTCTACTTCCGTTGACCCGACGAACCTGAAAATAACGACAAGAGTAAACGGTGAAGTTAAACAGGAGGGTAATACTTCCGATATGAT
>JAMOPR010000107.1 GCA_027064485.1 Desulfurobacteriaceae bacterium
CATGTTAATAAACTCCTAAACAGGGATTTCAGCCCAAACTTTAACAAATACTACATCGGTTTAACAGAACCGTCCGGGAGAGGAATAGCATTCACAAGTTTTTATCCTAGAAAAAGGTTTATAAAAATGAACTTTAGACTCCCGAGAGATAAATAATATGACCAGCTCCTTGAACAAAGTAATCTTGAATATGGTTATGACAATTACTTTAAACTGTACAGCGTAAAAATCCCTTGTCCTACAGAAAACAAATTAGAAGAAAATGCTATAGAAGGCCTAAATCAAGAAATTATCAGTCTCAATCAAAGAATCAGCCAGATTACAATAATATTTAGGAGAATTACAAAATGGATAAGATTCTGAGCTTCAGGGGTAAGTACTTTTTCCTCTCAAACTTCTACCCTTGCAAGGTTGAGTACGAGGGACTCGTTTATCCAAGCGTTGAGAATGCCTTTCAGGCTGCAAAAACGGCTCCTCACAGGAGAATGCCCTTTACGAGGGTATCCCCGAAAGAGGCAAAGAAAATGGGAAAGAAAGTTCCCATCTTAGGAGGAGTCGGCCACTGGGAAAGCAGGAAGGTAAAGGTAATGGAGGAACTCGTAAGGAGAAAGTTTAATCAGAACCCCGATTTAAAGGAAAAGCTCCTTGAAACGGGAGATGTCCTCTTAATTGAGGGAAACATGTGGGGAGACGAGTTCTGGGGAGTAAACCTCAGAAAGTCCGACCCTGACTCCCCGTGGGGTTACAAGGGAAAGAACATGCTGGGACAAATTCTCATGAAAATCAGAGAGGAGTTGAGGGAGGAGGAATGATAAGAAGTCGGCTTGAGGATCGGTGAAGGATTCAACTTGAGTTTTCAAAAGAGCTCAGGACGGGGTTTATTAGCAAGAGGATTACCCTTAAAAAATTTAAGCTCCACATTGTGGGCGGTGAGGTCTATGAGGTTAAAGCCCTCATGTGCTACAGGGAGCTCCCGTTCCACCTAAGGGCGAATTTTTCGTCTGGGAGGGGAAATGAATAGGGGTAAACGAATAGACAGGATTTACATAAAGGTAATTCAGCTTTTAATAGAGAGGCCCGAGCCCCTTTCAACAAAGGAGATCTTAGAAGCCCTTGCAAGGGAGGGGATACTCAATAGGAACGAGGGAGATAAGAAGAGCCTTATCAGAGCCCTAAACAGGCTTGAAGAGCTGGGTCTGATTGTCTCGGAAGGGGGTAGGGGAAGAGGTGGTAAAAGGTGGGAACTCACCCCCCAGGCCGAGGAGATGTTCAGCCAGATTAACGACGAAGACGGAATAGGACTACTCGTTCTCCTGGCCCTCCTTCCGGACGAGTACAGGGAGCTCCCAATTTTCAACTCTGTGGAGAGAATTGCACTGAGCATCTCAAAAAGGCTGGGAGAGAAAAGAGTAAAAGACTTAAAAGAAAGGTTTTTCTACCAAAAGCCCTACACAATGAGGTTCGCTCCCATTTCAGATAGCAAGCTTGCAGAAATAGTTAAGGCAATAATTGAGGAACGCCCAGTAGAAGTAATAAGGAAAGACCTCCCAATAGATCAGCTATTTAAGGAGAGTCCTCCGGGAACGAGCAACCTGAGAAAAATCTACCCGATAAGCCTCTTCTATTACGACGGAAATTTTTACGTAGGAGCCATCAGAAGGCACGGAAACGGGTGGAGGTACAGAACGTACCTACTGGGAAGTTTAAGCCTCTACGGAGTACCCTATGAAAGCTTCCCTCGTGATAGAGAGTTCGTAAAACTGGTTGAGAAGAAGAGAAAGACGGGAATGGACTTCCCCGAGCCCAAACCCTTCCTCTTTAAGGTGGTCCTTTCAGAAATAGGGGGAAGGGAGCTGAAGATAGAGGGAGCTTTAGCATTTACAACCCAGATAGAAGCAAAGAAAAGAAGCGACGGAACCTTTGAGGTCTTACTGGTTGGCTACGCAGAGCCCCGCTTCTGTAACGAGTTCCTCCAGAAAGACTTTATAGAAATAATATCTCTAACTGAGAAGGAGTTTGAGAGGATAGACCATGAGCTCATTAAAGAAATGTTTAAGAGAAGGGGAGTAAACCTTCCCCTACCGCCGAGAAGTTTTAAGCAAAATACTGAAAATTTTAAGAAATTCTTGAAGTATCTAAGGGCTCTAACAAGTAAAAAAGACAACGCAGTAGAATTAGCACTCAAAAACTTAAACTAAGGCATTTAACAGTTGAAATACTCTTACTCTTGAGGCAAGAGAAAAACCTCCCATCCTTTCACTTAACAGCAAAAGACTAAGCAGTATAGGTTTTGAAGATACTCTTCGAACTTCAAAATTCTTTTTCATCAAATTGGACAAAATATGTCCCATTTAGGGATTAACATAAAAGAACAACGAAAAATTAGAGGAGGAGAAAATGAAAGTAATTACTCCACCTAACGATCCGATCGTAAACTACTTCCAAAACGTGGATAGGGCCTGCAGAATTAAAAAGCCGGTGCCAGTTAGACTACCGACCGGCCTCGGAGTAATAGGAATATGCATAAACAGAGCTTATTCTGGGAGCTCTGTGGCTAGAGTCTGCAGGGGAATAGGAAATAACGCAACTTATACAAG
>JAMOPR010000108.1 GCA_027064485.1 Desulfurobacteriaceae bacterium
TATTCTCCCAAAAGAGTAATACTAACTGTTGAAGGTTACAGAAAGAGCATTTTAGAGCTTAAAGAAATAGGCAAGATTAAATATAAACTTCCTAAAAATTTACAGATAGTTAACGGTAGAAAGTTTATCGTTTTGAGGCTTCAAAAGAGAGGTTTTGTTGTTCCCAATTCTCTGGTAAAGATTAAATCTGTTTTTCCGGAATACGTTAACCTGAAAATCGAAAAGTTAGTAGAGAAAGCTTTGCCGGTATGCTTAAACGTTTACGGTTTGAACGGAGATTTGAAAGTGAAAGTTACTCCCAATTACGTAATCGCTCTGATTCCTAAAAAGGATTACAGTAAGATAAAGTGTATAAGAACAGAAAGAATTGACCTTTCCGATGTTAAAGGAAATGCTGAGATTTTCCTGCCTTTGGTTAGCAATTATAAGGTTGAACCTAACAGGGTAAAGTTGATAATCGTTAATAGAAATTGATAGATGGAGGAGTAGGATGTCGAGAAAACTTTTTGGGACTGACGGTATCAGGGGAATTGCCAATAAATTTCCTCTTACGCCTGAAATGGTTCAAAAAATAGGCATTTCTTACGGAGTTTACTTGAATGCTAAGTTTCCAGATAGAAAACATACCGTTGTTGTTGGTTGTGATACAAGAGTTTCCTCGGATATGATTAAAACCGCTTTTGTAAGTGGTCTTACCTCTACAGGTGTTGATGTAATTGATGTTGGGGTTGTTCCTACGCCAGCCGTTTCCTATTTCGTTAGAGAAGGGAATTTCAGTGGAGGTGTTGTGGTTTCTGCTTCCCATAATCCTTACCAGTATAACGGGTTAAAGTTTTTTAACGCCGAAGGAAAAAAGTTTTCGGAAGCTGAAGAAGGCGGTCTTGAACTGGTTGTGTTTAACAAGTATGAGTTACCCAAGGCTACTCCTGAGGATATTGGAAGGGTTTTTGACGGAGGTAACTTAGTTGAGAGTTATGAGAAATTTTTAGAATCTGCCGGTAGATATTTGGCAGGTTTAAAGATAGGTATAGACTGCGCAAACGGTGCTACATTTAGAATTGCTCCTCACGTTTTTAGCTCTTTAGGGGCAAAAGTTTTTGTTTTTAACGCTGAACCGGACGGGAAAAATATAAATGAAAATTGCGGTGCTTTGCATCCAGAGTTTATAGCCGAAAAGGTAAGGAGTTTGAATCTCGACTTGGGATTTGCTTTTGATGGCGATGGCGACAGATGCATAGCTGTTGATGAGCAGGGGAATGTTGTTGATGGCGACAGGATAATTGCAATTCTGTCTGCTCACTTTTCCGAAGATTCCAAAAACGTTGTGGCAACGATTATGAGTAACATGGGGCTTGAAAAGTTTTTAGAAGATATGGGGATGACGCTTTATAGAACCCCTGTTGGTGATAGGTTTGTTTCGGAGAAAATGGAAGAAGTTGGAGCAGTTGTTGGCGGTGAGCAGTCTGGGCACATTATCATTAGGAAATTTGGTGTTACGGGAGACGGAATTTTAACAGCTGTTATTTTGGCTTCGATAGTTAAGTCTCTGAGAAAGAGATTGAGTGAGATTGCTTCTTTGATTAGAGTTTATCCTCAAAAGCTTGTTAACGTTAAGGTAAAGGAGAAACCTCCAATTGAGAAGCTTGAAAAAGTTCAAGGTGCTTTGAAGAAAGCGGAAGAGATGCTTTCTGGAAGGGGTAGGGTTTTAGTTAGGTATTCCGGAACAGAACCGTTGCTTAGGATTATGGTAGAAGCCGAAAATGAAGATTTGATAGATGAAATTGTAGAAATTTTAAGGGAAGCTGTCGTTAGCGAAGGGATAGTTCAGGATTAACCGCACAGTCCGCACAATTTGCATCCGGGGAAGCAGGAGGGGGAGCTTTTCCCTTCGAATATCATTTGATACTCTTTCCATAGGTAGTCTCTTTTGATTTCGCTTTCTACAATTTCCCACGGGAATAGTTCATCTTTCTCTCTTTCTCTTGTATAAAGCTGTTCAAAGTTTACTTTTTTTTCTTTTAGAATTTTTCTGAAAGGTTCGTTCTTTACTGCCGAGATAACGGCCGCTTCTCCAACCATTGTGTCTGCTCTTGATATTATTGCCTGTAAAATGCTGGAACGGACGTTTTCGTGGGTGAAGCGGGTGTGGGGGATTTTTCTTAATTCTCTTTGAAGATATCTGATTTTCTTTTCAATTGATGATTTTTTTTCCATTCCAAACCATTGAAGTGGAGTGAAAGGTTTTGGAATTACCGGATTAACGCTTACGTGTATTTCTCCCGATTTTCCCCTTTTTTTCCAGAAGGGAGAAACTATTGAATAAAACTTCTCCGTCATTTTTACTATGCTTTCAACATCTTCTTCTGTTTCGGTAGGAAGACCTATTAGGAAATAAAGTTTTAAGTTCTCAGCTCCTGCTTCGAACAGTTTTTCGGCAAAAGAGAAGAACTTTTCATTTGGCACTTTTTTATTGATTGCGTATCTGAGCCTTTCATTTCCGGTTTCTGGAGCTATTGTAACCGTTTTTTGTTCTGATTCTTTTACTATTTCTAAAACGTAAGGTGATGGAGAAGAAGCTTTTAATGAAGAGAAG
>JAMOPR010000109.1 GCA_027064485.1 Desulfurobacteriaceae bacterium
GTCAATTTCGGGAAAAACTGTTTGTTCTTCAAGTCCAAAGTTGTAATTTCCCCTACCGTCAAAAGATTTCGGAGAAAGACCTTTGAAGTCTCTAACCCTTGGAAGAGCAATCGATATAAGCCTGTCAAGGAATTCCCACATTCTATCTCTTCTTAAAGTAACTTTTGCACCTATTGGCATTCCTTTACGAAGCTTAAATCCGGCTTCTGACCTCTTCGCCCTCCTAACGGAAGGCTTCTGTCCTGTAATAAGAGCCAAATCCTCCATCGCATTCTCAAGAGCTTTAATGTTCTGAACAGCTTCCCCAACGCCCATGTTAACAACAATCTTTTCTATTCTCGGAACTTCCATTACGTTTTTGTAACCAAACTTTTTCATAAGAGCAGGAACAACCTCTTCCTTATACTTCTGTTTTAACCTTGGAACATACTTTTCAGCCATAATACCTCCTTATTAAGCGGATTACCGACCCGCCTTTTGTGGTTTACTAATTTCGTCAATAATCTCACCAGACCTTTTGGCGTAGCGAACCTTTTTACCATCAACGAACTTTATACCAACCCTTGTAGGCTTTCCTGTTTTTGGGTCAACAAGCATAACATTGCTTATATGTATAGGAGCTTCCTTCTCAATAATTCCACCTTCTGGATATTTTGCACTGGGGCGAAGATGCTTTTTAACAATTCTTACACCTTCAACGATAACTCTTTCCTCTTCGGGAAGGACCTTAAGAACTTTTCCTACTTTACCTTTATCCTTCCCGGCAATAACGATAACCTTATCGCCAGCCTTTATCTTGAACTTTTTCTTAGCCATTAGTTCCTCCCACAATTAAATAACTTCCGGTGCAAGAGAAGCTATTTTCGTATAGCCCTTCTGCCTTGCTTCTCTTGCAACAGGACCCAAGATACGAGTTCCTAAAGGTTCTCCCTGCTTATTAAGGAGAACGCATGCATTATCATCAAACTTGATGTATGTGCCATCAGGACGCCTAACTTCTTTTTTCGTCCTAACAACGACAGCTCTATAAACTTCTCCCTTCTTAGCTGTCGCATTAGGAATGGCGTCCTTTACTGTAACCACAATCTGGTCACCCAAAGAAGCGTATTTTCTATTAGAACCGCCTAAAACCCTGATACACTGGACACGCTTTGCTCCAGTGTTATCAGCAACTGTTAAGTATGTTTGAACTTGAATCATCTTTCCACTCCTTCAAAAGAGTATTTACTCTTCAGTTTCTCCACCAAGCTTTTTGGCTTTTTCAATAATTTCAACTACTCTCCACCTTTTACGTTTAGAAAGGGGACGAGTTTCCATAATCTTAACTACATCACCAATTTGGCACTGATTGTTTTCATCATGTGCCATATACTTCTTAGAAAGCTTTACTCTCTTACCATAAACGGGGTGACGAAACTCTCTTGTTACTCTCACAACTACAGTTTTATCCATCTTATCGCTTACAACAACCCCTATTCTAACTTTTCTTCTATTAGTTCTAACTTCTGCCATCTTTTCCTCCATTAAAGCTTAACACCACGTTCCCTGAGGATAGTAAGAATTCTTGCAATCTGCCTTCTGGTTTTTCTTATCTCCATGGGGTTGTCAAGCTGACCAAAAGCATTTTTAAACCTTAACTTGAGAAGTTTCTCCTTCAGCTCAACAACCATTTTTTTAAGTTCATCCGTAGACTTCTGTCTCAATTCTTCTGTTAACTTTTTCATCTCTTACTCCTCACCTGCTGGAGTTTCTTCCCTTTTAACAATACGGCATTTCATAGGAAGCTTATGTATTGCAAGTCTCAAAGCCTCCATAGCTACATCTTCAGGAACACCAGCAACTTCAAACATGATTCTTCCGGGCAAAACTTTAGCCACCCAGGTTTCTACGTTACCTTTACCTTTACCCATACGGGTTTCAAGGGGCTTTTTGGTGTAAGGTTTATCAGGGAAAATCCTAATCCAAACCTTACCGCCCCTTTTCATAGTTCTCGTCATAGCAACCCTTGCAGCCTCTATCTGGTTTGTAGTAACGTAATGAGGCTCAAGGGCTTGAATACCATAATCACCAAAGGCAAGCCTGTTTCCTCTGTAAGATTTACCTTTTAATCTTCCTCTTTGCTGCTTTCTATACTTCGTTCTCTTTGGCATCAACATGGTTATTCACCTCTCGCCATCTCTTGTTTTACTTCTTTTTCAATCTTCTTAAGGAGCTCTTCAGTTTCATCTTTATAAACATCCCCTTTGTAAATCCAAACCTTTACGCCGATAACACCATACTTGGTCTTTGCAATTGCAGTGCCATAATCTATGTCTGCACGAATCGTTTGCAACGGCACTCTTCCTTCACGATACCACTCTTTACGAGCCATATCAGCACCGCCAAGTCTTCCGGCGCACATTACCTTAATACCCTTAGCACCAGCCTTCATAGCATCAGCAATAACTCTTTTCATTGCACGCCTGAACGCCACACGGCGCTCTAGCTGCTGAGCAACGTTTTCAGCCACAAGTTGTGCGTTAAGTTGAGGATATTTAACCTCCTCAATATTAATGTAAACGCTCTTTCCTGTAAGC
>JAMOPR010000110.1 GCA_027064485.1 Desulfurobacteriaceae bacterium
AACAGGAATCGCTAAAACGGGAATGAAAGTTGCCCTGGCGTGTCCGAGGAAGAGGTAGATGACGAAAACTACCAGTGCAATGGATATTAGGAGGGTGTATACCACCTCCTCTATTGAGCGCTGAATGTACTCTGTTGGGTCGTAGATAAGGTGGTATTCAATGTCCTCTGGGAAGTTTTTTGATATTTCAGAGAGCTTTTCTTCCACTGCTTTTGCTACATTTAGGGCGTTTGCACCGGGCGATAGGTAAAGAATGACTGGAACTCCAGGATTACCGTTGTAGAACCCGTCTGCTTTGTAGTCTTCTGCTTCAAGTGAAATTTTTGCAACGTCTTTGAGTTTTAAACTTGAACCGTCGGGGTTTGACCTAAGAATGATATTTTCAAACTGTTTTACCTTTTGGAACCTGCTTTCACCCTTTACAGTGTAGGTAAAAGTGTAGAGGCGTTTCGTTGGCTCTCCTGCAACTTGACCTACGGAGAACTCCTCGTTCTGGCTTACTATGGCGTTATAAACGTCAGTTGGAGTTAATCCGTATTCTGCAAGTTTATCAGGCTTTAGCCAAACTCTAATAGAGTATTTCTTTTCACCGGGAATAAAGACGTCTCCAACGCCTTTTACCCTTTTTAAGTCATCAACTACGTTTATTGATACGTAGTTATACAGGTCTATAACGTTCCGTTTGTTACCTTTGGAAGTAAATGCATAGACTCTTAAGATGTCGGGATTCCTTTCCCTTACTTGAATTCCCAACCTTCTTACTTCTTCCGGCAGGCTTGAGAGTGCGAGCTGAACCCTATTGTTAACGTCAACTTTAGCCACGTCAGGGTCTGTTCCAACGTCAAAGAAGATGCTTATAAAGGCAGAGCCGTCTGATGATGAAGAGGACATATAAACCATGTTCTTGACGCCGTTTATTGCCTCTTCAAGGGGAGCTACAACCGTTTTTGCAACAGTTTCTGCATCTGCCCCAGGGTATTTGGCCATTACGATAACTTGCGGCATAGTTAGGGCGGGATACTCCTTTACCGGTAGAACTCTTAAGGCAAGTGCTCCAGCCAGGACTATGATTATTGCAATAACGCTTGCAAACTTTGGCCTATTTATGAAGAACTTCGATATGTTCATCTTTCACCCCTACCGTTGATAACTTCTCCAATTTTGACCGGTATGCCGGGTTTTATCTTGAAAAAGTTATTCACAACGACGAGCTCCCCGGGCTTTAAACCGCTCTCAACGACGAAGTAGTCTCCGGAAGTCTCTCCTACTTTTATTATTCTGGGAGCAACTCTACCGTTTTGAACTACGTAAACCATTGAGCCCCTCGGAGTTTGAAGGACGGCTTTTTGAGGAACTACGATAACGTTCCTTCGGTAAAGTCCAGATATCTCTATCCTTCCAAACTGACCTGGCATCAACACTCTGTTTGGATTTGGAAAGACTGCTCTTGCTTTAACGGTGGAAGTGTTGGGGTTGACTTTTACGTCCAAGAAGTGGACTTTTCCTTCTAAGTTGTAGGGAACGTTGTTTACTAGCAATTTCGCCTTTAGCTTCTTTTCCTCCTCTCCCCATTTCCCTTTCAGTAGGTTGTACTTGCTTTTAAAGACGTCAACGTCAGGAATGGAGAATTCAACGTAAATTGGGTCTACAGATGTAATAGTTACGAGGGGCGTTCCCGGTGTAACCAGGTTGCCGACATCTATCTGTTTTAATCCCGTATACCCTGAAATAGTTGCTCTAACTTTGGTGTAACCAAGGTTTATTGTTGCCTGTTTTAAGGCGGCTTTTGCTGCAAGAACTTGCGCTTTAGCCATTTCGTAAGCGTACTTTGCTGCATCTCTGGCTTGTTCGCTTATCGCCTTTGCCTTAAATGACCTTTCTGCCCTCTTCCAGTCCCTTTCAGCCTTTTCAAGTTGAGCTTGAGCGTGGAGTAGATTTGCCTTTGCTCTTTCGTAGGCCGCCTCGTATGGGTCCGGCTCTATTAAGTAGAGAAGCTGTCCTTTTTTTACATAATCGCCCTCTTTAAAAAACTTCCTCTCAAGGAATCCTGTAACGCGGGCTACTACTGTTACTTGTTGAGGACTTTTTAACCTTGCAGGGTAGATTAGGGTTACCGGTAGTTTCTCTATTACTTTAACCTTGTAAACATCAACTTCCGGAGGGGGTAATTTTGGATTTCCCTGTCCGTAGGCTGCTGGTAGTCTGATTAGGAGGGAAACTATACTTAAAAGGGTAACTAGCTGTTTTAGGTACTTCATTTTTTCCTCCTTCTTTGTGTAAGCGAGTACTTAATAACAGTATGTTTTTTTGGGGAAAAGTCAAGGGGGTGAAGGTTTTAGTTAAAATCCTTTTGCTCTACATAGCTTGATTTGAGTTTGTGAAGTATATAACTTCAATATCAAAAGATTAAATAAGGAGGGTACCATGACGCTAAGTGAAGTTATCAACAAGCTTCAGTCATCTGCAACTAAGAAAGTTGAAGAGCTCCTGAAAGAACTAGAGGAAAAGGGTAAGCTTACTAAAGAGGAAGCTGA
>JAMOPR010000111.1 GCA_027064485.1 Desulfurobacteriaceae bacterium
AGAAAGGGGGCTATCATCAGTATTCACAGCAAAAGGAAAAGAGAAAAACAGCAAGGTATATCAAAAACTCTTAAAACAGAGAGAAAAAGTCAACAAAGACATACTTTCTTTCCCTCCCTTCTCCAAAGATTACCACATAAAAAACATCTTATCTTCGTTGAGAAACTCCGTTGATAACGACCCAAACATTACACCTCCAATCATCTTAAAAAACTACACCAAACTGATAGATTACGTAATTTCCAACTACATAGAAAAACCCGCTCACGAAAAACTTTCAGGAACCATCTTCAAAGAACCGGTAACAGCCATAGCTTCCTTCTTAGTATATAAAGACAGAATAGGAATAGAAAGGGCTTTAGCATCAAGCATTAACGCCTATGCACAAAGAGGTGAGTCTCCTCCTCTTCAACTTCTCAACTGGCTGTCAAAGATAAAAGGCGAAGAAAACTCTATGCTCCGCATGCTTAAAATGAGTATGTGGGAGGAAGAACTCAAAAAATTTGAAAAAATCAACGAAAGCGAAACCTACGCTCAAATAAAAAACATAGAAAAGCTTATATTCTCAGAAAACTTTGAATCCTTTGCTGCAAAATACAAACCTCTACAGGTATTTCAGATATATACAGACTTTTTAGGAAAACTCAAGCATTTTCAGGACAACTTTGTCAAGAACTTGGCAATTAAAGAATCAAAAATTTACCAAGAAGCAAAGTTAGAAATGACAATACTTTCTCTTATACTGTTAGGTCTCATTGTTTCTTCGATAATTTTAGTAATTATTCGTAAAAAGCTCACCTCATCTTTACATTCCCTTCATCAAACAATTACACAACTTAAAAAAGGCAACTTAAGCGTCGAAATAGACGCAAAGGGAAACGATGAATTTGCCGAAATTAAAAGAGGCATAAAGGAGATAATCTATACATTCAAAAGCGTAACTGATGAGTTCATTTCCATAACAGCCAACATATCCAACGGAAACTTTAAAAATATAAAGCTAAACAAAGAACTCTTCGTAGGAGATTTTGAAAAACTGGAAAAACAACTATCCCAAATCGTTAACACGTTAAAAGACTTTGTCGAAGAACTCAATACTGTAGCAACCGGATTAGCAAACGGCAACTTAAGCGTAGAAGTAAAAGACCACGAACACTTTAAAGGAGAATTTAAAGAAATTAATAAAAAACTTGCAAGTATAGTCAACAACTTCAAAAACCTTGCAGAAATAATGGAAAAAATCGCAGAAGACCTTTCAAACGGAGAGTTTAAAGTTTACGACGAAAACCTCCTGCCTGGAGAACTGCGAAACATAATAATAAACATTAATCAAGCTTCAATAAAAACAAAAACGGCATTAGATTGCTTAATAAAAATCCTCCACGAAGGAAACATCAACGAAACGATAAACACTTCCGAACTCTCCGGAGAACTAAAGAGAATCGCCGAAGCTGCAAACGAATTTACTCTCTCTATGCGCAACGTCATGAAAGAAATCAACAAGTTCGTCAACAACTTAAACAGAGGAAACTTCAAAATTGACGTTGATGAAAGCAAGTTCCCCGAAGCTCTATCTGGCTTAGAAGAAGCGCTAAGAAGCATACGAGATACATTTGTTTCGTTTAGAAACAGCATCTTAGCTGCTCTCAAAAGGTTAGCTAAGGGAGATTTAACTGTCAGACTCCCCGAAGATACTTTCGAGGGAGAACTTAAAGAAATCGCCAAGTCCTTTAACTCCGGCGTAAATGCTTTAAGAAAATCCATAGGAGAATCAGTAGAAACACTCAAACAGGCAGTCAATCTGTTAGAAGAAAAGGTTGACAATCTATATAAGGTCATGGAAAGCATTTCTTCCCAAACAGAAAAAACAGAAACAGCATCTCAATCTGTTGAAAAAGTAGTAGAAGGCATAAACTCACTCGCAGAAGAAATTCAAGAACTATCCACTCTGTCCGATAAAAACCTAAACATGATTACAGAATCTACTCAGTCCCTGGAACAGATTAAAGAAACTTTAAACAAAAGAATGAAGGAACTCTATTCCATAATAGACCTTATTCTCCAAATTGCAGAACAAACAAACCTTCTTGCCCTTAACGCTGCCATAGAGGCTGCAAGGGCAGGAGAAGCTGGTAGAGGTTTCGCCGTAGTAGCTGATGAAATCAGGAAACTATCACAAAAGGTAGTGTCTGCAACCGACCAAATAAAAGAAACCATAGAAAATATCAATGCAGATGTTAAAGAAAAGATTATGGAAAACGTTTCTGAAACGTTCCAGAATTTCGAAGCATCAATGGAAAAATTAGAAGAAATAGTTACAAAAGTATCCTCAAAAGCCACAGAAGAAACAGAATCTGTCAAAGAAGTGGAAGTTATAGTCAAAGAAGTCGCCGAAGTAGCGGTGAAAAACATTGAAGAACTGAAAGATGTAGCAGAAAACATAAGAAGAATCTCGGATAAAATTAAGGAACTTGAGGAACAGTTGGATAAATTCAGAACGTAAAATTCCCTCTTCCATTTATAGATAGGTTTTA
>JAMOPR010000112.1 GCA_027064485.1 Desulfurobacteriaceae bacterium
AAAGAATTAGGCGTAGAAGAAGTTTACGATATGACAGTTCCTGAAGTCCATAATTTTGTGGCTAACGACATAATTGTTCATAACAGCATTGAACAAGATGCAGACGTCGTCATGTTTATCCATAGGCCGGAAGTTTATAAGAAAAATCCCGACCCGGAAGAGCAGGGAATGGCTGAAATAATAGTTGCAAAACAGAGGAACGGTCCTACGGGAACGATTCCGCTTGCGTTTATAAAAGAGTTTGCAAGGTTTGAAAACGTTGAAGGAAAAGGGTTTGTTCAGGAAGAAGTAAAGAGGGAAGCAGAAGGAACGCAAGCTTTTGTTCAGGAAGAAGAGCCTGTTATAGATGAGGGGATTGAGGACTTTAACTTTGACGATGCTGATGACTACGGATTTGATTTTTAGGTGTTGATACATGAAAGTGCGCCTTGAGAATGACGAAATCAGGATAATTAAAGAAGTTATCAGTGAGTTTGATAGGAACGCCGAAATTTACATATTCGGTTCAAGAGTTGATTTGGGTAAGAAAGGGGGAGATATAGATATCCTTGTTCTTTCTGACAGGATAGATTGGAAAAAGAGAAGGAAAATTAAGGTTTCTTTGATTGAGAAGTTAGGTGACAGGAAAATAGACTTGATAGTTGCAAGAAAAGATGAAAAAGATAATCCGCTTGTGGAGTTAGCTATTGAGGAAGGTGTGAGGGTATGACACCTAAGGAAAAACTTTTTCTGAAAAACGTTAAAGACTTTGAAAGGAGTATAGACTGGCTTAAGAGAGCTTTAGAAAAGTCTGAGACAGTTAACGTCGACAGGTTATCGGAAGAGGATATTGAAAAGATAGAGGTTCTCTTTTCAAGAAGTGCAGATATGTTGATAAATAGAGTTTTAAGAGGTATTGACCTGTTGGAATTGGAAGATATCGGAACTAAGCTTGATATCGCTATAAGGGCTGAAAAAAGAAGATTTGTGGAAAGTTTTAGAAAGTTGATTGCTTTAAAGGATTTAAGAAACGAGCTTGCACATGAATATTTGGGAGAATGGTTTGGTAACAAATTACCTGAAGTTATAGAGGCTTCAGAGAAGTTGATAGAAATTGCTAATAGAGTTTTAAATTACGTTTACGAAGAGCTAATTCCGAAGATTGAAAGTTAAATGGCAAAATAGACAGAACCATCGCGTTTTATCAGCCCGTTGATTTCCATTTCGATTAGTAATAGAGAAAGTTGTGCAATTTCTAAGTTTAAAGAGTCTGCAATCTGGTCTATCGTCTTTCCGCCATTTTTCAGAAGGTTATAGATAGAAGTGAACTTTTCGGGGATTTTTCTTGTTACTTTTGTTGGTTTTAGATACGGTAGTTCTTCAAATATCGTTTCAAAAGAGATTAGCGGAACGGCACCGTCTTTTATGAGTTTGTTCGTTCCTACGCTAAAAGGGGAATCTATGTTACCCGGCACTGCGAAAACCGTTCTGCCCTGTTCAAGTGCATAGTTTACAGTAATGTTCGTTCCGCTCTTTTCCCTTGCTTCAACAACAACCACTGCTTCTGAAAGTCCGCTTATTATTCTGTTCCTGCGGGGAAAATGCTCTTTTGCAGGTTTTGTTCCTGGAGGAAATTCACTAACGATAGCGCCACCTTCCTGAATGATTTTTTCTGCAAGGTTTCGGTTTGAATAAGGATAAACAAGGTCAACGCCGCTACCTAAAACGGCAACTGCTATGCCTTTGGCGTCAACAACACCTTTGTGGCTTTGAGCATCTATACCCAACGCAAGCCCGCTAACTACAGGAATTTCTGCTTCTGCCAAAAATCTTCCTAACTTGTAGGCTATTCTCCTGCCGTAAGATGAGCATTTGCGTGAACCTATAACGGCTACTAAGGGTTTTGAAGGTAAGGTTCCCTTGACGTAGAGAACTATAGGTGGCTGTGCGATTTCTTTTAGCTGAGTAGGGTATTCGGGAGATGATAGCGGTATTATCTTAATTTCTTTTTCTTCACAAGACTTTAGTAGTTTTTCAGCTTCTTCAATTTCGCTGGATACGTTTAGTTTTTCCTCTTTTACCGCTTCGGTCAGACTGCTGTAGGTTTTTAGTAGTTTTAGGCAAGTTGCTCCACCAATTCCTTTCTTCAAAGATAACGCTACTGCTGTCAGAACCTCACAGTTCATTTCAACCTTATCGCGGAGAGATTCCTTTTATCAGTTTTTTCGAAACGATAAGAAAAGAAGCGGTCGTTGTTGCAAACTGTGCACAGGTCGATGGATTCTATTACACTGACGCCTGCAGCTTTTAATTGTTTTCTATTGGCTTTCTTTAAGTCAAACAAGTATTTGCCGTTACCTTTAGGCATAAAACAGTCTACATAACGGGGATAAAACTGTTCGTAAACATCCTCACCTACTTCGTAGCATTTACCGCAGATGGAAACACCCAAAATGGCTTTTTTGACAGGTGAAAACTTGCTTATATACTTTACTGTTGAATAGGCGATTCCTTTTAAAGTTCCACGCCAGCCTGCGTGAACTATGCCGA
>JAMOPR010000113.1 GCA_027064485.1 Desulfurobacteriaceae bacterium
TGTTTGAGCGTATTCCTTTAAGAGGCGGGAGGTGGTAGATACGTTATTAAAGAATTGATAAGAGAGGAAGAAAATTAAGGTAGCAAGGATTGTAGCTATTAGTATTTCGAGGAGGGTAAAGCCTTTAGCGAATTTCATAGATTTCCACGTCTCCTGCTTTTACTTTTGTTACCCGAAATCCCATTAGGGTTTCAAAATCCTGTTTTACGTTAATTTTCCTGTTTAGAACTTCTACAGTTTTTCCGTTACATTCTTTGTGATTGTATATGACTTCATTAATACAGTTATGTGCAGCTATAGTTTCTGTAAACTGCTTAAATATTCTGTTAGTTACATCGATAGATTTTGAAGATAAAAGCAAGAAAGCACTGAAAGCCATTCCTGCTACTGCTACAGCGAGTATTACTTCTATTAATGTAAATCCACTTAACTTCTTGACAAGACGGGGATTGTAGTCTATATTTTCCATCGTCCGATTGCGGGAGTGGCGGAATCGGCAGACGCGCCGTCTTGAGGGGGCGGTGCCCTTACGGGCGTGCGGGTTCAAATCCCGCCTCCCGCACCATTCAATCATCAATTTCTTCCCCTTTAACTAATCTTTTTAGTTTTTCAGCCTGTTCTCTTGTTCCGATTATGATTAGGGAGTCTCCTTCTAAAATCATTGTTGTTGATGTTGGATTTAGTATGAATGAACCATCTTCTCTACGGACTCCGATAACGATTACTCCAGTTTTTTTGGGTATTTCTAAATCCTTTAGAAGTTTTCCGTGGAACGGAGAACCTTTGGGGACTTTAACTTCCTCTAACCTTAAGTCTATTTCTCCATGATGAGTGACTATGTCTAAAAAGCTTACTACGCTTGGTCTTATTGCTAAAGAAGCCATTCTTAAACCGCCGATAACGTTGGGCATTATAACTTCGGTTGCCCCGGCTCTTTTGAGTTTTATAACGTTTTCTTCTCTATTAGCCCTTGTAACTATTCTCAGGTTGGGGTTTAGATTTTTGGCTGATAATGTGATGAACAAGTTATCAGCATCGTTTGCAGTTGCTACTATCATATTGGCAGCTGATTTTATTCCAGCTTTTATTAAAGTTTCATCTTCTGTAGCGTCTCCCAATATGTAGATAAGGTTGGGGTATTTTTCTTTAGCTTCTTCTATTCTTGATTCATCTTTTTCGATTACAACGAAGGGAACTTTTTCTTTCCAGAGTTCTTTTATTGCTGCTTGTCCTGTCCTGCCGAGTCCGCAAACTATAGTGTGATTTTTCAGCTTCATAGCTAATTTCTCCATTCTTTTTATTATGAAGAATCTTTTAAGTTCTCCTTCCATTATCATTGATGCTACGGTAAATGCTCCGTAGGCGAAGAAAGTAAAAGAGACAATGATTAGAATCATAGTAAAGATTCTTCCGGCGGGTGAAAGAGGTTTAATTTCTCCATAACCTACTGTAGATATGGTTATGATTACATGCCAGAGAGCTTCGAGGAAGGTCCACTTTTCGATGAACATTATTCCTAATGTGGATATAATGACTATTAACACTAGAAGTAGAAGTATTGTGAAGAATTTTCTCAGTATGAGTTCTGAATCGCTACGGGAAGTTTGCTTTTCTTTGGTTGCTTTTATTGCTCCTATCATTAACTTATTACCTGCCCGAATTGATGTTTAAATTAAAGATACCAAATAATTGTTGGAGATGGGAAGAGTGAGGTATACCTTTTATTTTGTTGGAAAAATCCCCAGCAAAGCCAACTACAAAAGAATTTCTCACAGGCGAGTGAACGGTGATATAAAGCCTTTCATAATAAACGATAGAGAGGTTTTAGCTGCACAGAGGGAGGCTATTTATCAGTTCCACATTCAGAAGTTAACTTACGGATTAGAGAAATTTCCTATCGATAAGCCGGTAAGAGTTTCCGTTTCGTTCTATTTTTCTAACAGGGTAAGGCAAAGGGATATAGATAACGCTGAAAAGTTTATAGGAGATGTTCTTGAAAAAGCTGAAGTTTTGAAGAGGGATTCCCTTATTTACGTCAAAGATAAGGTTGAAAAGAGGTTGGGAGTGAAAGGTTTTGAGGAAGTTGTAGTCATAAACATAGAAGAGCTGGATAAAGAAGAAGTTGAACGGAGGGAAAGGGAATTTAGAGAGTTTTCCGAACATTTTAGAGAGTTTTTAAAAAAACTTAAGTTGGAGTTGCCAGATGAAGGTTGAGATAGATGTAAAAGTTCCTCTTGGCTCTAAACTTGAAGATGAAATTAAACGTTTGGGATTGGAGATTGAGAACTTTTCTATTCTAAGGAAATCTGTAGATGCAAGAAAAAAGCCTTACTTTCTATACAGGATATTGGTGGATTTGCCTCAGGATGTTGCGGAAAAATTGATAAGGGAGAAAAAAGCGAGAGAATACGTTCCTGTTCCTGAAGTAAAAATTCCCAGAGTCTCCACGAAGAAAAAGGTTTTAATAGTTGGTAGCGGACCGGCAGGGTTATTTTCTGCTTACGTTCTTTCCAAAGCAGGTTTTGA
>JAMOPR010000114.1 GCA_027064485.1 Desulfurobacteriaceae bacterium
CAGAGAACGAAGGAGGCCCTTAAAAGACGGAAGGCAGAAGGTAAACCCTTAGGTAGGCCCAAAGGGAGCTTCTCGTCGCCTTTGGATAAACACTGGGAGCAGATTAGAGAACTCCGACAAAAAGGGGTGTCTATTTCCTCAATAGCTAAAATTCTGGAAGTGCCCTATTCAACTCTGTGGAGCTACCTGAAAAGGCGGGGAGAAAGGCTGAAAAGCTAAGGCTTCCTCATCTTATCCTTTTCCCCGGTTCCGCTCCTTTAGAAGGGCTTAACTTGGCGAGGTAAATACCTTCCCTAATCAAGTCCATCGTAAACCGCCTCCTCTAACTCCCTTATTTCCTGAAGATTACTCTTGTCTTTAGAGAGCTCCTTTGCAGGTTAACCTACCCTAGTAACTAATCAATGAAACCACAGATTTGTTGTTTTCTAACAAAGCTTTTCGCGCTCCAACCGGTTTACTTTCCCTTTTTACTGCTATTTTACCCTTCATCCCGATTTAGAGACATTGAAGCGAGGATTTACCTGCAACTTCCCTTATCTTGTGCTCTCTTCCCGCATCGGAATCCTTTATTCTCAGTTTTTATCCCCTGAACTGCCTTTTCT
This sequence comes from Desulfurobacteriaceae bacterium, assembly GCA_027064485.1. GTDB lineage: Bacteria > Aquificota > Aquificia > Desulfurobacteriales > Desulfurobacteriaceae > Desulfurobacterium_B. The sequence continues at coordinate 603 of JAMOPR010000114.1, forward strand.
TTCCTATAGTCCCACTTTAGGACCCTAATCCCCATTTAAATACTCCCTTAAAAGAATTCTTAACTCAATCCCCGCTTTTTTCTCCTAAAAAGCTTTTTAAGACCTCAAAAGGCCTTTTGAAATCCAAAAACGTTAATTGAAGTCTTTCTCCTGGGAAAACCCTCTCAAAAGCAAAGAAAGAGAGCATATCTATGGAAAGATTCCGATTTTGCATAGAATCAAGAATACTTCCCCCATAATCCCCAAAACTTCTAAAGAACCTACTCAAATTAGCCCGTCAAGGGTTCTCTTCTCAAACTGCCCGGTTCAGAACAGCAGTAATACAGAAGGTTAATACTTAACTCAGTTTTTATTTAAACCAAGTTTTTATATCAAGCTAACCTCTAGCATTCCCATCTAAGCTTTTAAAAAGTTAAAATATTTGAAAATAGACACATGGAACGGCTTTCTTAAGCAGGGAGAGAAGAGAAAGAAATGTTAGTACTTAGCATTTTCGGATACACCGTTTTGGGACTCCTAACTGTTATTATTCTTTACAGTTTAATCTCGGTATTAAAGGATAAGGAAGGTGGTTAGGTGGTTCATTATCCTATTAGGTAAAATAATTATTAAAACTACCCCAAAAATCCTACAATTTAAACAGAAGCACATTTTTTCTCACTTAAGATTAAGTAGTTAGATATACTTTGTTAATCAAAATTAAATTTCAAATGTGAGGAAGGAAAAATGGCCAGAGGCAAAAGAGCAGGCAAGAGAACAAACAAAACAGTTAGGCTCTCCATTCCCAAAAGGCTTTACTACATTCTCCAGGGAATAGCCGGAAACAACGAGCAGAAGCTAAACAGGCTGATAAGAATCATCATAGAGGAGAAACTGGAGAGTTCCACAGTCGCCGAGATTGCCTCTATGCTGGAGTCTAAGAACAGAGCTAAAGAGGAAGAAGAGCAGACTACAGAGCAAGAGTAAGCTTGCCTCCCCTTTTGAAATTTATTAGATAAACCGGGAGCTCCTCGAGCTCCCGCTTACTCCACCCAGAAGTCATCAACTGCATGTTTGAAAATTGCTATCTTTTTAATCGGATTCTGGGGAACTTTTAAAACAAATCTCAACTTCTTATACCCTTCGTACTTCTGCATAACCCCGGTAATCTCCCTTCCGTCCTTTAAAGCAAGAGTTAAAAGGAGTTCCTTCTCTCCGCTCCTTTTAAACTCTTCCTTGATATAGCTCACCAGTTCCCTCGCATCTTCCCTCCAATTACCGGCCCTGTGAGGACCAACAGGTTCTCCTTCCTTAATCAGCTCTTCAGGGTAAGGGTTAAAAAACGTGTAAGCCGAAAGGGAAAGTTTGTACCTGAACTGGTAACAGTGAAACTTGCGAACGGAACCGTCAGGCATTCTAACTCTCTCAACCCGATGAAGAAGAAACTGGTAAGGATAAGCTCTAACCAAAGTCCACTTTTCAGGAGGAGCTCCGTACGGGTAGATGTAAATAGTCTTACCCTCAAACCTATCCAGAAAAGAAGACGGTGGGAGCTCCGGCAAAACCTCCTTATAGAACCTGACAGCTTCTTTACCCCTAAAGTTAAAACTAGCAAGATCCTGAAAGGAGAAAACCTCCCCGGAAACGACAACCTTCCTCTTTTCCTCAGAAAACTTCGCAACCCAAGCACCCTTAACAACACGACCCGAGAGAAGAAACAGGTCAAAAGATAAACGCCTACCAGCAAGAACCTTCAAAATAACCCCATCTACAGAAACTCCCATATTACCCCCAGAACAAGTATTGTCATAACTAACTACTTCTAATTTTTTTTCCATTTCTCTCTTCCAACCACCACCTATAACTCTCTCTAAGAGAGAGTTAGTTAAATGGCTAAAATCCTTTCCTTGCTCACCAACACTCTTTACCTGTCCCTTAAAGCA
>JAMOPR010000115.1 GCA_027064485.1 Desulfurobacteriaceae bacterium
AGGCATCTCAATGTCAGAAATGATAAGCTGCACGTAATCGGTAATATCCTTACCTGTCTGCTTAGCTTCTTCAAGCCACTTATGAAGTATCTGTAATCCTTCTATACCGTTCTGAGCCTCAAATACCGTGTGACCGTCAGCCTCTAAAATCCTTCTTATAATTTTCCTTGCTACCGGACTATCATCAAGGATAAGAATCCTAAAGTGCCCTCTCTTCTTTATTCCTTCTACTTTCTTAGTCTCATCAATACCAAATATTTTAATCATTCCAAGCTCATCCAAAATACCTTCAAAGTCAAGAAGTAGAAGTAGTTTATTATCCTCTATTTCTACTACTCCAATAACTTTACCTCCCAGTTTTTCATCTATACTCTTAGGAGGTCTCTTAATATCTGCCCACTTTATCCTTCTTATCCTCCTTGCCTCGTGAACAACAACCCCTATAATCTCTCTCAAAAACTCCATAACAATAACGTATTTACCTGCATTAGGTGGTTCCTTTATCTTCATCCACTTGGCAAGGTTAATTATGGGAACCATTTGCCCCCTTATTTTGGCTAAACCCTCAGCCTCAGGAGGAAGTCCGGGCGCTTTTATCACATCTTTAGGTTTAAAAATAACCTCCTTCACCTTAGCAACGTTAACTCCCAATATCCACTCGTATAAGCTACCGTCATCCAAAACTTCAAACATACGGAAGTCTATTATCTCTAACTCATTAGCGCCCGTTTCCAGAATTTTCGGCAGTAGCTCTTTCTTCCTCGCCATTATCTATTCCCTTTAACTGAAGATTTTCCACTTCTTGAAAGAATCAATTCGATAGCTTCTATAATGTTATCGGCAATTCTGTTAGTCACTTCGGTTATCTCTCTTTCTTTAGCCTTTATCTCTTCCACATCCTCATTGCTTATAGCCAAGAACAGCTCCTTAAGTAAGAGCTTCACATCAAAGAACATATCCTCAAGTGAAGAGAACAGCTTTTCTATTTCAGGATACTTGGAAATCAACTTAGCTATATCTCTATCTTGCGGGCTTAACAACCTCGACAAGTTTTCCACTTCAGAAATGAGAGATATGTTGGGGTCAAAGCCTTCTAAGAATTTACCTTTAATCAAGTCATCTACCTTGTTAACAAAGTCGGCAAGTTTTGCAAGCCTATCAAGAAGAATAGCAGCATCACCTATATCAACAAGGTAGAAGGTCTCCCATATCTTGTGAAGGCTGGTGTTCGTCCTCTCAGCAACTTTGATAACCTTACCTGCTTGCTCTTTAACAGAAGTAATTAATTTGTTAGAAGTATGAATGTTATTAAGGATTTCATCCATAGTGCTTCTTTGAACGGAAACAACATCGGAAAGATTGTTAATCACGGAAAGCACATCCTCTGCAGAACTTTGCAGGGACGCATACGTCGCTTGGTTATCTTTAAAGATATTCATACCTTCCTCTACAGCCTTAACACCCCTATCGGTAATTTCCACAGTTTTATTCATCTGCTCTCTCATATTCTTAATAACTTCCCTTATCTCGGTAGCCGATTTGTTCGTCCTTTCCGCAAGCTTTCTAACTTCATCAGCTACTACTGCAAAACCTCTACCAGCTTCTCCTGCCCTTGCAGCCTCTATGGCAGCGTTAAGAGCAAGAAGGTTTGTCTGCTCGGTAATGGAAGTAATAACTTCCACAACTCTGTCAATTTCTTCTGTTTGCGTTTGAAGAGACCTAACAACTTCTTCCATTTCTTTTGTAATGTTCCTGATATACTGCATCTGCTCTATTGAATCCACCGTCTTCTTCTCTGCAGTTTCAAGTTCTTTGAGAACGAAACGGTAGTTTTCAAGCAACTTATCGGAAACTTCAACGAGCTTTTTAACAGTTTTTTCTATTTCCTCTGCTGCATCTATCTGCTTCTCAGAAAGGTCAATAGTATCCTGCAATTCCTTTATAGCAACGGAAAGAGCTACTATAGTAGCCAAGTTATTAACAAGCGACTGCTTGGTAGCCCTTAGGTTCTGCAGGAACATTTTTTGAGCACTTTCAAGTTGCTTCTCAATCTCTTTCTCTGCCGTAGCGTCTTTCCACGTAGCCATATAATAACGGACAGAACCGTCTTTATTGGCTATGGCATGCCTGTATGAAGCCATAACGTATGGACCTATAGGAATGTCTGCATTTTTCTTATGCTCTCCCGGCTTGGTTTCTCTCAAGAGTTCTTTAACCCTTTCCGGGTCTTTATGGAAAACGTGAATACTGGTTCCGATGAGGTTTTTGGGGTCTATTCCAAACTCAGAGATAAAGACATCTCTCCACTTTTCAGCTATTTCTAAAGCTCTTCTGTTAGCGTAAATGATTTCATTCCCTTGTTTTCCAGGTTTAAAATCAGGAGTAGTAATGAAAATAGCCTCTTCCATTAAGGAATCCAATATCTGCTTATACATGTATATGTCGTTATCTTTCTCGTCTAACTCTTTCTTCAGATTTTCTACCTCTTTTTGCAGCAACTCAACTTTTTCAGCCTTT
>JAMOPR010000116.1 GCA_027064485.1 Desulfurobacteriaceae bacterium
CAGGGAATACTTTTCTAATAAAAGCTTCTCCATACCTTCTAAGTAAACTCTCCACCCTCTTAACGGAAACGATATCAACACCAGCACCAACAGGTATCATGCCAAACCGTTTATGAGCTTTATCATCTCTTGAACCGCTTCTTTGAGTCCTTTCAGAACGGCATTGGCAATTATCGAATGCCCAATGTTTAATTCCTCTATTTCGGGAATTTCCGCAACCGCTCTAACGTTTTTGTAGGTAAGCCCGTGACCCGCGTAAACTCTCAAACCCTTAGACTTTGCAAAAGCTGCAGCTTTTCTCAAACGTTCAAGCTCTTTCTTCGTCTCCTCCTCATTATTTTCGGCAAATACATTGGCATACCTTCCAGTATGAAGCTCCACGGCATCTGCACCTACTTTCGCAGCTGCTTCTATCTGTTCTTCTTCGGGGTCTATAAAGATGTTTACCACTATGCCGGCTTCTTTCAACTTTTTAACTGCATTTTGAACTCTTTCAAAGTTTGAAACTACATCAAGACCGCCTTCCGTTGTTATTTCCTCTCTCTTTTCGGGAACCAAAGTTACCTGATGAGGCTTAACGCTCAAAGCAATATTAATCATCTCTTCCGTTACTGCCATCTCCAAATTAACTTTAGAATGGATAACCTCTTTTATAAGCTTTAAGTCCCTTTCATTTACGTGCCTTCTATCTTCCCTAACGTGAAGGGTAATTTGGTCAGCTCCTGCAAGGTCTGCTATCACTGCTGCATGAACAGGGTCTGGCTCAAAGGTTCTACGCGCATTTCTAACTGTTGCAACGTGGTCTATGTTAACGCCAAGCCTTATTCTTTTAGTCATTTTCCACCTCCAGCTGACTTTTTACTCTTTCTAAGGTTTTAAGCGAAATACCAAGCTCTGCAACGCAGTTTTCCGCTTTAACCACTTTCGGGTCGAGATGAAGCAAAAGTTCACAGGGAAGGCAGTAGGAGGAATTCTTTTGCCTTTCCCACATTTCTTTAATTTCTTCCTCGTTTAAAGAACAAACCCCCAAAGATTCTGTTTTTTCCAATTTATCTATCAATAAAACCAAAGATTTCCCGCTCATCTCAAAGTGGTAAAGAAGATACCTATCATTTGACAATTTCAGGGTTACTCTCAATTTCCCTTCCTTCTGCATAGAGTTTTTCTCCAACGGCTGAGAATATTTGTTCGGCTATCCTTGAAAGACACTCTTTCCTGTTTCTTTCTATCTCGAGAGGGTCACCAACGTTTGAGTAGAAATCGTAGCGGGTAATCCTAAATACCTTAAAAGGTTTCTTAAAACCATAGCGGAAAAGCTTAACAGTTGCTTGAACAGTCATTTTATACTCTGTAGCTCTATCCTGTCTGTCAAAACCAACGGCAAAAGTTGATATGGAATCAACAGAGGGCTTTACAATTATCGTAGTTCCGGGAATGGGCTTGTGGTCAACCTTGAATCGGGGGTCTGAATAAAAAACATCGTCTGCAATTTTTGAGAAGATAACGTCAAGAGCCTCTTCGTTTGTTTTGTTCGTAACTGGAGAGATGTAAACGTGCTCAACCTTTTTAAAGGTCGCTTGTTTCGTTCCTACAGTGGCGCAGGAAAAACTTAAAAACAGCAAAAGCAAAAATACAAACCTCAACTTCTAACTCCTAAAAGTTTGTCCTTCAATTTTACTTCAAAAAATAGAAGACAAAAGACTGGAATAAACCTATGATGAAACCTAAAATACCGCCTAAAAAGGTAATGTAGTTAAGTTCCTCATTTATAAGCTTGAGAATTAAACCTTCTACTTCTTCCATTGAAAGCGCGTTAACACGCTCTTTGACCATTGATTCAACGTCAATAGAGTCAAGAATAACAGGGAGCTCTTCTTCAATAATTCTAAGCAATTTTTCGGCTGCCATTGAAGAAATCGTTTCATTTTCCGATTCAATAAAGCGGAGAGTAATGGTATAGAGGTGGGGGAGGACTTTCTCTTTTAAAACCGGCAAGTCATTTACGGTTTTCTCACCCAAAGTGCTTAAATACTTATCCAGCAAATTGTTAAGAAGTAACAGGAATTCTCTAAAAGTTTTCGAATTTACATCAATTTTGGCATTAAATACAGTTTGAAACTTTTCCCACACCAATTTTGAAATCTTGCTTTGAAGAAGAGGGTCATCCGATAAGGAACGTAAACTTTTAACAACAGAATCACCAAGTTTTTCAGCTACTGAAGTTTTAAGGTTTTCCGGTAAAAAGGGCACGTGAACAAACAAACGTTCTAAAGCAGAATTAACGAAAGAGTAAACGATTGTTTCAAATTCTTTGTCTTTAACAAGTTGCACAATGTATAGAGCTATCTCTTCACTCTTTTTGTCTATAAAGGACTCTAAATCTTTTTTCATGAACGGAGGTATCAACTCGTTAAGCGTTTTTCCTTCTATGTAACAAAAAGCACCATTAATAATGGTTTTAAGGCTTTCTTCAATTTGGGGAAAACTCCCAAATTCCTTAAAACGCT
>JAMOPR010000117.1 GCA_027064485.1 Desulfurobacteriaceae bacterium
CGAAAGATTCTATTTTTGTCAGAGAGGAGCAGGAGCCTAAAGCTTCTGTTTTGGTTCAGCTGTGGAATGGAAGGGATTTAACTCCCGAGCAAGTGAAGGCTATTGTTTTCTTAGTATCTCATGCTGTTCCCGGCTTGAAACCTGAAAACGTAACGGTTGTTGATAACAGAGGAAGGGTTCTTAGTGATATTCTGCAGGAAGAGCAAGATAATCTGGGAACTTCAAAGGAATTAGAGATAAAGCAAAAGCTTGAGAGGCAAATTGAAAGGAAAGTTCAGTCTATGCTTTCTCAGGTTTTAGGAGGGGGAAGAGTTGTTGTAAGAGCGTCTGTAGAGGTTGAAACCGGTAAAGTTGAAACACAGAAAGAGATTTACGACCCGGACAAGACTGCTGTTGTAAGCCAGAGGAAAATTCAGGAGAAAGAAACGGGAGTAGAGAAGAAACAACAGGGAGTTCCTGGAACATCGACGAACGTTCCTCCCGTCGTTAATTTGAACGGTGGTAATAAAATAACTAACCGTGAGAAGAAGGATGTAACAACGAATTATGATGTTTCGAAAACGATTGAAAAGTCTGTAACGCCTGTGTTTAAGATTAAGAGAATAACTGTGGCGGTTTTGGTTGATGGTAAGTATCAAAAAGAAAAGGATAAAAGTGGTAATGAGATAATTAAGTTTGTTCCTCGCTCTCCGGAGGAGATAAAAACTTATGAAGACATAGTTAAAAGCGCCATTGGTTATGACCCAAAGAGGGGGGATAAAGTAACGGTAGCAAGCGTTCCGTTTGAGGCGAGGGCTTTATTCAGAGCAACGGAAGAAAATAAAATTCCTATATATTACTATTTGGTTGCTCTGTTAGGTGTTGCTGGTGTGCTTTCTATTGTTCTGTTGAAAGTTCTGAAAGGTAAGAAAGCAGCTGAGATAGAGGAAAAAGCAGTAGAAGTTCCTGAGGCTGTTCTTGCCGAAATGAAAGCAAGGGCTGAGCACAGAGAAGAGTTGGAGGAGATAAGAATAGAGAAAGACCCTATTTACTTGAAAATTGTTGAGATTGCAAGGGATTATCCTGAGCTTATTTCTAATATAGTAAGTAAATGGATAAAAGAGGAAGGGTTAACTAAATGATAGATTTAGATGACTTTACCCATCTTATTTCGGGTTCGGAAAAGAGTGAGGATAAGGAGGAAAAGCAGGAGGAGAATTTAGTAGAAAAAGTTGTAAGAGAGTATAACGAAAAGCTGTTGAAGATAAAGAGAGAGTATGAGGAAAAACTCGTTAAGGAGAGGGAAGAAGCTTTTAAAGAGGGATTTCAGAAAGGATATGACGAGGCTGAAAGGAAACTAACTGAACAATTTGAGCAGAAACTTCAAAAATTGGAAGAGGAGTATAAGAGGAAGCTGGAATCTATAGTTGTAAATGTGGATGCTTTTGAAAACCGTTTGGAGCAGTATAGGAAAGAGTTTTTGAAAAAAATGGAAAAGATGTTTCTTTCTACCATTACAGAAGTTTTGGAGTTTCTATATGTTAATCCGGTTAATGCTCCTTACGTTTCTGAAAAAATAGGAGAGATAATAGAGGAGTTTTCGAAAGAAAAGCTTTTAAACGTTGAGGTGGGAAAAGGACTACAACCCTTTGTGAGAGGAGAGAACGTTGTTGTTAATGAAGAGTTGGGAGAGGGGGATTTTAGGATAAACTTCGAGGCTTTTTCTATAGAGTCTTCTATAAAAGAGAAACTTGAGCTTTTGAGGGAAGAGTTTGAGAGAGAGATTAAGAAATCTTCCTAAGTATAAAGTTATTGGAAGGGTTTCTGGAGTTAGGGGTAACGTTGTAGAGGCTACTCTTCCGAGAGTTCATATAGGTGATTTCTGCACGATTGATTCTACTGTTGAAGCTGAAGTTGTTGGTTTTAAGAATGGGAAGACTTTGTTGATGGCTTACAGCGATACGGCTGGGATAAGCTTGGGAAGCAGAGTAGAGTCAAAAATAGCAGGTTTGAAGATAGGCGTTTCAAAAGATTTACTTGGGCTTATACTTGACCCTTTTGGCAATCCTCTAAATGCGGAAAGGTTCGTTCCTACGGACTTTGTTCCTTTAAAGGCAGAGCCTATCAATCCATTGAAAAGGGATAGAATAAAAGAGCCTTTGGATTTAGGGGTGAGGGTTATTAACGCTTTGCTTACTATAGGGAAGGGGCAGAGGGTGGGGATTTTTGCAGGTGCAGGTGTAGGTAAAAGCACGCTTTTAGGTATGATTTCTCGATATACTGATGCAGATGTTAACGTGGTTGCGCTTATTGGAGAAAGAGGAAGAGAAGTAAGAGAATTTGTAGAGGATAACTTGGGGACGGGATTACAAAAATCTGTGGTAGTTGTGGCTACATCAGATATGCCTCCTCTTGCTAAGGTTAGGGCTGCTTTTACAGCTTGTGCCATAGCTGAATATTTCTGTGATATGGGAAAAAACGTTTTGTTGCTTATTGATTCTTTAACGAGATTTGCTATGGCACAA
>JAMOPR010000118.1 GCA_027064485.1 Desulfurobacteriaceae bacterium
AGATAGATTTAAAATCAAGTTGCCGAAAGAATCAATGTCAAGAACAATCGTTTCCACAACGTTATCCGAAACTCTAACGTTAGGAGGAAGTTTAAACAGCTTTAAGCGATTTTTTTCTATCTTTTCTCCAAAGTGAGAAGGATTCTGCAGTCTCGAAAGCTCTGCCGCAATAGGCGCAAACTGATTCCTTCCCCTGAAATTACCCTTTCCTTCTAAAAAGTAGTGGTCTGCAGTTATAAGGTAAACGCTCTCAACAGGTTCCTCTTCAGCCATCAAGCTTACTATTCCGTTGTTCGGGCAAACAACAAAATACCTTTCGGTAGAAACTATGATGGGCTCAGCACTTGGGTCAGGGTCAACTAAAGCAAGAAACACCGTTCCCAGAGGAAAATATTTGTAAGACCACTTTAACTTTACAGCTCCATCAACAATGTCAAAAGGACGAACGTTGTGAGTTATATCAACAATTTGAATTTCTGGGTCAACATCCTTGATAACAGCGTGAACAGTTCCGACGTAATGGTCTTTCAAGCCGTAATCGGATACAAGGGCAACTATTTTTTCCATCCCGCCTCCTCGTCACACAAGTCAGTTAATCTTTTCAGCTCTAATTCTATCTTTTCTTTAAATTCATCTTCAGAAAGTTGTTCAGGATACAGGGGCTTTCCCACTTTAACCACGCACTTCGAAAACGGCAGGGGCAACATGAACTTATCCCATGAATTAAATCGGTAACACGGCTTTGCCGAAAAGCTTATTGGATAAATAGGAACTCCCGTTTTCATAGATAACTTTACAATCCCTTTCTTCACTTTCTCTGCAGGTCCTTTAGGTCCGTCAGGGGTAATGGCTACAACCTCTCCTTTTGAAATAACTTTTACCATTTCAAGAAAAGCCCTCTCTCCACCTTTCCCCTTTCCAGTAGAACCTCTTACAGTTTTAAAACCCAACCTTTCCACCAGCTTGGCTACAAATTCTCCATCTCTATGCCTGCTAATCAAAATACTCACCTTCTTAGCGTAGCGCTCAAAGACAAAGGGCAATACAAACATTCTCCCGTGCCAGAAAGCAACTATGGAAGGGAACTGAACGGGAGAGAGGAATTCCACGTTAATGCGCAGAGTTTTTACCCACCACTTAAGAAAATAAGCAAGCAACCCTTCTCTACTCACTTTCAAAGTTCACCTTCACTTTTACTTTGGATATATCTTTCATTCCTTTAGGAAACGGAGGGAAAGGTTCAGAATCGTAAATAGCCATTATTGCTGAACGGTTGAACGGCACGCTGTAAGAAAATTTTTCAACGTTTATCTCTTCCATCTTACCATTGCTCGATATAGTCAAGCAAATAGTAACAGCCTCTTTGCTCTTCTCTGTATAAGGAGGCTTCCAGTTCATAAGAATCCTGTCCCTGAGCTTTAAAAGGTAGGGAACAACTTTGTTCATCTTAACATCAGGAAGTTTTTCCTTTCCTTTCTTTTCAGCGTAATTGGAGAAAACAAGGGATAGTTTTCCATTACCGCTACTCTTTCTAACCTCAACAAAGTTGTTACTTAAAAAAGCACCTCTCACAGTTGAACAATCACCACTATCTGTCCTTTTTTGGTTAAATGAAACTTTCGAATTACGTTCAACAGCGCACTTTGAACTTTTACCAGGAGGAATAAAACTTTCAGTGAAAGAAGAAGCTTCCTTAACGCTTCCTTTAACAGCTCTCTCTCCGATTAGGTTTGCATCTTCTACCGTATCAAAGGTTAGAGGAACTATCTCTACCAACTTGTAAGTTTTCTGGAAGATTACTCCTGAAAAAGCTGGAATGAAAAGAATGAACAGGTGGAAGAGTGTAGAAACCAACGAGGAAAAGAGGAGAACTTTTCTATCTTCCATTTAGATTTTATCCACCAAAGATTAATGGAGCGGGCGACGGGACTTGAACCCGCGACCCTCAGCTTGGGAAGCTGATGCTCTACCAACTGAGCTACGCCCGCTTTTCTAATGTAAAAATACAAAATCAAACCTTAAGGGTCAAGGGTCTAACGCCCTGTCCTCGATTGTAGTAAAACCTTTCAAGAAGATATGCCGCCACGAAAATCAAAATAGTAGTAATAAACGTTACCTTGTTCGACCTAAACTGAAAGAGGAAAATCTGAAAAGCAACAAAAGTTATAACCATCAAGTTAAAAAATATTATCCCCTTTTTGCCCCCTATTTCATCAGAAAGCCTTAAATGGGAGATTATGACGGCTATGTAGATAACGGTGGTTATTACGCTCACTATGGAAGCAATAGAAGTAACATCAAACAGCAGCGTGAAAAGGAGCGCCACCGTGCAAGTAAGGTATAATCCGAAGTGTTCTCCCATCCATTCTCTCCTTCTCTGCATTTCCGGACGGGGAATGTAACCCTTTTTCATAAGGGCGTAAGCTGCATTCGCGCCGCTGTAAAGAGTAGCGTTAAGGGCAGAAGATATACTTGCAAGAGCACCTATTGAA
>JAMOPR010000119.1 GCA_027064485.1 Desulfurobacteriaceae bacterium
GACTGTTCTGTAAAGGTTTCTGTTACTAATTTAACTTTTGGTTTTCTTAGTAGAGTTGAAGGGAATTTGGGGGGATTTTTCGTTACTATCAAGATTTCGTTAAAAGGTGAAAGAGCTTCTATAACTTTTTCGATAACCGTTTTACCGAAAAACGGCTGGAGTAATTTATCGCTTCCAAATCTTCTACTTTTCCCCCCTGCCAAAACTGCTGCCGTTATCAGTGTCCGCCTCCGGTTGACATTTTGAGTGCATGTTTTATTAGTGGTGCAAACATTCTTAGGTTCTCTTCTACGCCTTTTGAACTTCCCGGAAGGTTCATAACGATGCAGTTCGGTTCCAGTATTCCTGCTTTGGCTCTTGACATTAAAGCTTTAGGTGTAAATCTAATGCCCAAAATGTGCATAGCTTCGGAAAATCCCACCATCTCCTTCTTCACTATCTCTTCAGTAGCTTCCGGAGTAACGTCCCTCATGCTGAATCCGGTTCCGCCTGTAGTTAAGATAAGGTTTGCTCCTTTATCTTTAAATTCCAAAATGGCTTTCTTGATTTCTTCTTTTTCATCAGGAACGATTTTATAGCCTATTACTTCTCCGCCATATTCTTTTACGATTTCCATTGCCAACTTACCGCTTTTATCTTCCCTTTCTCCTCTGCTTGCAGAGTCGCTAACTGTTATAACGGCAACTTTTACGCCTTTTAAGTTTTCTGCCCAGTCTGACTTTCCACCACTTTTAGAAACAACCTTAATTTCGCCAATTTCCATGTTTTTATCAAAGGCTTTGCACATGTCAAAAATGTTAAGCAGAGCCATCATCACGCCGTTTACTGCTTCTACTTCATATCCTGTTCTCCAGATTCCTTTCACTTCTGCTTCAACCTCTATATAATCCTCTCCCACTTTCGTTTTTACCTCTATCTGGTCAATAGGTATTGGATGGCAGAAAGGCACTAATTCTGCCGTTTTTTTTGCACCCATTATGCCTGCTATTTGAGCTGTTGCTAAAACGTCCCCTTTGGGTATTTCCTTGTTTAAGATTTTTTTTATTGTTTCTGGCGACAGTTTGATTCTTCCAACAGCTTTTGCTGTTCTGAGGTTGTCAAATTTTGTTGTTACATCAGCAGTTTTCATTTAAACCTCCCTCAAAACTTTAATGGAATTATAAAACTTATTGTATGATAACTACCCTACTAATTTTGAGAGGGGAGAAATGGAAAAAGCCTTACTCGTTCTGGGAATAGCATTTTTGCTGGTTGCTGTTTTTAAATCTTCCCGTTTTTTGGTTTCGATTTCACTGCTTTCTTTTATTTCCCTTGCTGCTTTAAGAACGCTTAAATGTGGTTTTCCGCCGTTTTTTGACCCTTTTGATTCAATCCTTTTGTTTGTGATAACGTTTTTGATAGCTTTACTGATTTCTAAAGTAGAAAGCAGGGTGGGCTACGTATTGTCTTTTCTTTTTTCTCTTCCTTTGCTGTTTGTAAGCGACAAAATAAAAAACATACCGGTAATTATCAAAACTCCTTTGTTTTTGATTCACGTTGGAAGTGCTATGGTTGCCTATGGTTTCGTTCTTTCTGCTTCTGTAATTGCCGTTCTAAACTTCTTTGGTGAGAAAAGGGATACTTCTGCTGTTTTAAAGATTGCATTCTTTTTCTTCTCTCTTTCCATGGTTGTGGGTGGTATTTGGGCTTTTCTGGCGTGGGGTGACATCTTTCCGTTAGGACCTAAATCTCTCTTTTCTTTTTTGCTGTGGCTTTATCTTGCCTTTCTCCTTCACGTTAGACAAGATAGCTCTTTGGAAAAGTATGTTAATTACTTTGTAGTTTTCGGAGGAATTGTTGTTATGTTTACCTTTTTAGGTGTTAACTATTTGCTCGGAGGAACTCATGCCTTTTAAGTCTATTAAACTATTTCTGTTTTTAGTGTTACTTTTCGGTGTTTCCGCTTTCGTTCTTTCTGTTTTCCATAAAGGAGTGATACAGAGTTTTGAAGTTCGACAGTTTGTAGATAGGACACAGTGGGAATGGGTTTTTGGCTTTATCCTTTTTGCGTCTTCTGTTTTTCTTATTGCACTACAAACGCTCTTTTGTCCTTCTTTAAAAAGAAAGTTGCTGTTTTTCTTTCATTTATGTGTAGCTTTTGTCTTGATTTTACTACTCTTTTTTGGCTTTGTTGTTAAGACAGAATACGTTTTACTGTATCCGCAAAGCTACGTGGAAGTTGACGAAAAAATAGTGGCGCTGGAGGATTTTTCCTTTGACTTAAAAAAACGGAATTTAAAGTGTAGAGTGTTTATTCAAGATAAGAACGGTAAAGCCGAGGGAACGGTGTCTTTTAACTCGCCGCTTATTTCTTATAAAGGTTTTTTGTGGATTCAAGGATTTTTCTCTCAAAATGGGGTGCCTGTTTTTAAGTTTGAATACATGGAATTTTCTGTGGTTCCTTTCTTAATTTTTATCTTTTCAGTCGCTTTCTTGGTATT
>JAMOPR010000120.1 GCA_027064485.1 Desulfurobacteriaceae bacterium
ATAAGGCTGTAGCAACTTACGCACATACTGCCGTAGTAAACGTTAAGACCGTAAACAAATGCCAATGCGATTGGTGAAAAGATAATAGTTACGGCTAAAACGGTGGTAATTGCCACGAATACAATTAGTAAAAGAAAAGAAAGGAATAAGAACTTAAAATAGTTGCCGTTCAGCGTTTTAAACTGCTCTTCTGATATAAAAGTTTTCAAGAAAGAATAGAAACTTTCGGAGAAACTGCTGGAAACTATGGCTTTTCCGTTAGCATAAGGTAAAACGTAGAGATACCAACTCCAAACGGTAGCGTTTAGGAGGAAAAAGAAAAACAGTTTAACGATATATCCGTAGGTTTGGTTTTCTGCTTGCGGAGGTTCAGTTACACCGAAGAGAAAGGCTGTTAAGTATGAAAAAATGAGCAGTGGAATTATTGCAACTACGGAAGCCAAAATTATTCCTGCTGATACGTTCCAGTTGCCAAAGAGAATATTTGTTGCACATGTTTCGGATGAAAGCATTAAAGTAGCGCTTTTTCCGAATTCGCGTAGCTTCTTTCCATAAAAAACAGCTACGGAAGTTATTAGTAGTGTCGAAAGAATATCTCCTACAATGCCTATCAAAGGAATTATGCCAATCAAAATAAAGAGCGTTTGAAGAACGATGAAAAGGAGCACTGCTTTCCAGTGAATTCTTACTGCTCGTGCTGCATAGTTAACTAAGAATGATACTGATACCATGAGTAACCTCATTCTAAAGAGTAAAACTGCTTCATTATACCTGTTTTAAAGCTCTCTTTTCTATAAGTTTCGAGAAAAGAAGAAGCACCGATAAAAGCTTTTTTAACAGGTTCTCCCAGACACATTAAAGACAACAAGGCTGAGGAGAATGCGCAACCAGTTCCCCTTACTTCTTTTTCATCTTTAGGGTGGATAGCTTTTTTTAGAACCTTTTTATCAGCTATTAAAAGGTCTTTTACTTTTCTTTCTTCTTTAACACCTTTAACGATTACAGTGCCTTTGAAGCTTTCAAGAAAGGGTTTTAAAGCCTCATATTCGCTGGCGTTCGGCGTAATTACGTCGGCTATTAAAAATAAAGGTTCTAAAACCTTCAAGTCGCTTAAAAATTCTTTGCCGAAGGTAGGAGAAATAACAGGGTCAAAAACTACTGGTTTAAAGTTTTGTAGCAGTTTGGCTATCTCGGCGTTAACGTCAGCTGAGCTGTGGGGAATACCAATCTTAACGCCCAAGGGCTTAATTTCTTTTAAAGTTGCTTTCAGTTGCTCGATTAAAAAATCTCCTTTTACAAATTCAACCCTTTTCACGCCGTTAGTATTTTGAACCGTGTTGGCAGTTATAGCGGCAGCTCCTAAAAAGCCGAATCTCCTGAAAACTGCGATATCCCTTAAAATTCCTGCACCGCCTGTCGGGTCAAAACCTGCGACTGTTAAAAGAAACTTCAAAATGCACCCCCATTCAATCAAAAGAATTATATAATCACGCCGACCAACAAATGGAGGAAGAGCGGATGAAAGTTGCCCTCGCCTGCGACCATGGAGGATATAAGCTGAAAGAGTGCATTAAGGCTTACTTAGAAGAGCTGGGCGTTGAATATGAGGACTTTGGAACGTATTCTGAAGAGTCTGTAGATTACCCGGACTTTGCATACAAAGCGGCAAAGGCAATAGTGAACGGTGAAGCGGATAGAGGGATTTTCATTTGTGGAACGGGCATAGGTATTTCGATGGCTGCTAACAAGGTGAGGGGTATTAGAGCTGCTTTGTGTTACAACATTTTTGCTGCAGAGATGAGCAGAAGGCACAACAATGCGAACGTTTTATGCTTGGGCGGAAGGGTTTTAGGTGAAGAGTTAGCAAAAGCAATTGTAAAGGTGTGGCTTGAGACGCCTTTTGACGGTGGTAGGCACGAAAGAAGAATCAACAAGATTGCTGAAATTGAAAAAACAGAATGTGGAGGAAAATAGATGAAGCACGTTAGAACCGTTGATCCGGACATTTTTGAAGCCTTGAAGTGCGAGTATAAGAGGCAGAACGAACACCTCGAGTTGATTGCGTCAGAAAACTTTACATCGCCCGCCGTGATGGAAGCTCAAGGTTCTGTTCTAACGAACAAATACGCGGAAGGATATCCCGGCAAGAGATACTACGGCGGATGCGAGTGCGTTGACGTTGTGGAGAGAATAGCGATAGAAAGGTGCAAGCAGCTCTTTGGGGCAGAACACGTAAACGTTCAGCCGCACTCCGGTTCTCAAGCCAATCAAGCAGTTTATTTGGCAGTGCTGAAACCGGGTGATACGATTCTTTCTATGAACCTTTCCCACGGCGGTCACCTTTCCCACGGTTCTCCCGTTAACATGACGGGTAAATACTACAACGTAGTTCAATACGGCGTTCGTAAAGATACGGAAACGATAGACTTTGACCAAGTTTACGCTTTGGCAAAAGAATACAAGCCTAAATTAATTATCTG
>JAMOPR010000121.1 GCA_027064485.1 Desulfurobacteriaceae bacterium
ATCTTTACCAGAGAATTGGGAACAACAAAACCTCTCTTTTGAAGCCTCAAAACGACAAACTTTCTACCGTTAACTATCTGTAAATTTTTAGGAAGTTTATATTTAATCTTGCCTATTTCTTTAAGCTCTAAAATGCTCTTTCTGTAACCTTCAACAGTTAGTATTACTCTTTTGGGAGAATAATCGATTATTCTGTAACTTCCAGTGGGAATCAATTCAAGTTCAACGCTTATTTCAGCTTCGGTAACCTCTTTATTGGCAGCTACAAACCACAGAAAAACGGCAAACAGAAAAGCAAGCAATTTGTAATGCCAGTTGTATATAAAAACATCAAGCAGTCTCTTCAACCTTTCTACCCCTTAAAAAGGAAAAAATCCCCTTCCTTTCCAAATTCTTTTTAACTAAAAGACCTTTTAGAACTTTTTTGAGTTTTTGAGGGTCGAGGTTCTTTATAAGCTTCCCCGAATAAGATACAGATACAGCTCCGGTTTCTTCAGATACCACAACCGCTACAGCATCAGTCTCTTCGGTTATTCCTATGGCAGCTCTGTGCCTCGTTCCCAGCGTTTGGGGTAAAGATTGATTTAAAGAAAGCGGCAAAAAAGCCCCCGCTTTATGTATTTTATTCTTTCTAACAACAACAGCTCCATCGTGCAACGGCGTGCCGGGCCAAAAGATAGTTACCAAAAGCTCCTTCGTTACCTCTCCATTTACAACCGTTCCAGATTCTACGTAGTTATCGATGTTTATCTCTCTCTCGATAACAATCAACGCCCCTATTCTATCTTCAGACATAGTAGCACAAGCTCTTACTATTTCTTCTATAACTTTCTCTGCCTCCTCAACGGAGGAGAAAACGCCAAACTGTCTTTCCCCTATCCTTGCAAGGATTCTTCTGATTTCCGGCTGAAAGATGATAATAAGAGCGAATATACCTATCGTCAGCAAGTTGTTAAATATAAAAGATAAAGTGTAAAGGTGCAGGAACTTCGCAAAAACGCTTAAAGCTAAAATAACAAAAAGACCTACCAAAATCTGTATAGCCCTCGTCTCTGCCAGGTAGGTAAAAATTTCGTAGAAAAGAAAGGCTACTATCAGTATGTCCAGAACATCCCAAACTGTAAGACGAGGAAAGGATTCTATGAGCAAGGTGCCTCCGTTATCGCAAGTAAGGTATCCAAAAACTGTTTTGTTTCTTTTACATCGTGAACTCTCAATATTTTAGCACCGTTTAAAACTGCAATACCGGCAGCAGCAAGGCTACCGGGAACCCTTTTTACCGGTATTTCTTCACCTGTTACATGCCCTATAAAGCTCTTTCTGGAAACTCCTATCAAAATGGGTAAACCTAAAACTTTAAATTCTTTGAGTCTTTTAAGTATACACAGGTTATCTATCAGTCTTTTACCAAAGCCAATTCCCGGGTCAATTATGATTTTCTCTCTTTTTACGCCTTTTTCAACTGCTTCCTCTACCGTTTTTTGGAAATATTGCAGTATTTCGGTGGGGGCGTCGGTGTAGTGGGGATTTTTCTGCATATCCTTCGGTTTACCTTTGATGTGCATTACAACAGCCGGAACGTCGTAACGAGCCACTACTTCCGCCATTCTTTCATCAAAGTGAAAACCGCTTATATCGTTAACAATATCAGCACCTGCATTTAAAGCTTCTTCGGCAACTTTTGACTTATAAGTATCAACTGAAATGAAAAATCCACCCCCCAACTCCTTCCTTATCCTTTCTATAACAGGCACAACTCTCCTAATCTCTTCCTCTAAAGGAACAGGCTCCGAACCCGGTCTTGTTGATTCTCCCCCTACATCAATAATTTCAGCCCCCTCTTCTAACATCTCTTCACACCTCTTCAAAGCCCTGTCGATACTGGTATATTTCCCTCCATCAGAAAAGGAATCCGGTGTAACGTTCAAAATTCCCATTATCTTAGGTTTATCCAGAACCAGTTTTCTGCCCTTAACTTCTATTTCAAACAGGTTTCTTTCATAATTCCTAACCACTTTTTCAATCTCTTCTGCCACTTTAGAAAGCCCAAAAGGTTGGCTTTTAAGTTTTTCTGTCAGTCTTTTTAAATCCCTTTTAGTAATCATCAACAAAACCGTGCACGTTCCCTTTTCGAAGCTGGAAGCTTTCCTCGGAACAGCGCAATCACCTCTCATAGAAAGGGCGTCCTGCTTCAATATATTGGCAGCTCTGGTATCTATTCCTTCAATCTCTATCAAGTAAACAGGATACTTCTCCGATAAAATCCCCGCCCCTTCAACCGTATTACCTTTAGAAAGCAAATACTTTCCTAACTCTTCTCTACTCAAAAATTCCTTGATTTTCAAAGTTAACTCCTACACAAACTAAATACAAAAAAGAAGTTACAACTTCAGGAAATAATCGATAAAAACATCGCCGTATATCTTTAACCTCCTCCACTTACTATCATCTCCCAAAATATCCTCTTTCGATAATCC
>JAMOPR010000122.1 GCA_027064485.1 Desulfurobacteriaceae bacterium
TATCTTCCATTCTTGAGGTTTCTTCCCCTTAAAAGAACTAAATCTTTTTATAAGGAATCCACTTTCTGCAAGTTCGGATAAGGTTCTTTGTAGCTTTTTCCTATCTGCTTTACTATTTTCAAGCACTCCTCCAGATACAAGCCGCTTAAACAGCTCAGTAGTTGAAACAAACCGGTCGCCAGTTTCCATCAAAAACTTTAAAACGTTTATCACAAGTAAATTTTTTGACGATAAGTCCTTCATTTACCGCCTTACTTTAAAATTTCTTGGGAAAGATATTCTACAATTTCACACACACAAACAATCTTGTAAATGGAAGGAAAGATGATAAAGAAAGCCATATACCCCGGAACGTTTGACCCGGTTACTCTCGGACATTTAGACATAGTAAAGCGCGGAATAGAGCTGTTCCCTGAACTAATTGTAGGAATAGCAGAAAATCCGAAGAAAAAACCGCTGTTCACCATCGAAGAAAGAAAAGAAATGTTTATTGAAAGTTTGAAAGAGATAGGATTAAACGGAAAGGTAAAAGTAAAAACCTTTAACTCTCTTTTAGTCGAATTTGCAAAATCCGAGGGAGCTATAGCAATTTTAAGAGGTATCCGTATTGTTTCAGATATGGACCACGAATTCACTATGGCTTCTTTAAACAGAAAGCTGTTCCCCGAAATAGAAACAGTATTTTTGATGCCATCTGACGAATACGCCTACCTTTCCTCTTCAGCAGTAAGGGAGATAGCCTTTTACGGCGGCGACGTTTCACAGTTCGTTACCAGGTTTGTTGAGAAGAAACTAAAAGAAAAATTTTCAAATAGGTAGTTCTATAACAAAGGTATTTCTATCTATAGGATAGATTTTCCCTCCGTGGTCTTCTACTATCTTCTTAACTATAGAAAGCCCTAAACCCCAACCTTCTTTCTTTGTCGAAACGTAAGGGGAAAATACTTTATCCATAAGTTCTTCTGGAATTCCTGGTCCATCATCTCTTATCACAACGAAAACTTTACCATCCTTTTCAGTAGTAGTAACAGTTATTTTCCTTGCTCCAGCTTCCATACTGTTTTTAAACAAATTGGCAAAAACTTCTCTCATAAGAACCCTATCCAGAGGTAGTTGAGGGATATCTTCAAAATTCAAATCTATCTCCAACTTTTCCTTATACCCATCGGCAACGCTCTTTATAAGGGCATTTAAATCTGTTAACTCCTTTTCGGGAAGAGGCAGTCTTGCAAACTTTCTAAACTCATCGATTAAACGCTCTATAACTTCAACCTCCGCCAATATGGAGGAAACCGCTTTTTCTATTACTTTTTCTATGTCTGGATTTTTCTTTTTAAACTGCCTCCTTATTCTTTCGGCGTTAAGAGTTATAGGAGTGAGGGGATTTTTTATTTCATGCGCTATTCTCTGAGCTACCTCTTTCCAAGTTTGGGCTTTCTGTGCTCTAACAATGTCGGTAACATCCTCCACGATAAGTATCCTGTCTGAAACGCCAGCAGGAACGATTACTTCAACGGAGAAGAATCTCTCTTTTCCGTTTACTTCTTCCCTTACTTCCGCTCTTCTGCTACCCGTTAAGATAAGTTCTCTAACTGCTTTTTCTAAATGAGGGTAAAGTTTTAAAAGTTTCCATATGTTCTCACCTCTATTTTCCTCGGAAAATCCGAACATCCTCTTAGCACTCTCATTACAAGAAATTACTTTTCCATCAATATCAAAAGTAACTATCGCAGGCGATATAGAGTTAAGAATTTGCTCCACATACTTTCTGCTCTCTTCAAGAGAAACCCTCAAAGCTCTAAGCTGTTCAACCATGTAGTTAAAAGCATCTATAACGTGCTTAAGCTCATCAGAAGCCTGTTCTTCTACTTTAACGTCAAGTTCTCCTTTTGAAAGTTTCTGAGTTGCTCTGTAGAGGGCTTCTATGGGTATAGTTATCCTCTTCTCAAAGTATCTTGCAAACCACAAAGCACCAAAAAGAACGGCAAACCCCATAAGGGCAAATGTAAAAGTGTAAAGTGCCTTTATGGGCGACTTATAAGCAACTAATGATTCGTAATTACCGTAAAGGTTTCTAATCTTTTTTATATTTTCAACCAACTCCGGCGGAAATTTCTTAGAGACGCAAACCAGAGAATCTTTTTTGTTCTCGCAAACGGTAAAGTATCCTGTTGAAGTATCCAAGTAAGAAAATTCCTCTAAACGAGAAATATTCTTCAAATCAAGAATTTTTAGAGGAACCTCACCCACTCTTTCTATTTTGTTTCCCCTTTTCCTTAAAAATCCGTCTATTCCGTAAACCTTAAGAGTATAAGGATATATTCTCTTTTTTCTCCTTAACTGAGATATCTTCCGTTTAAGGTCATCAGCTATGAATTTTTGGAATTTATCTGCAGTATCTTCGGACAAGTTTACAATGCGCTTTACCTGTATTCTAAGCAACCTATCAAGACCTTTGTTAACAACGCTACTTGAAAGAAAAATTGTAAAAAGGGAAGGACCTAAAATGAGCAAAAGAAATGCCGTAAATATTTTCATTCGAAGGTTTGTTTTAAAGTGGGGAAAGAAAAAGAGAACGAGATTTCTTATGAAAAAGGCGAAAAGGACCGTTATAAGAATCAAAATAAAAGCAAAAAGAACGTGAAAAATAGGATTATTTAGGTAAAACTCCCCTGCAAAGCTGGAAACAGCTGAAGTTCCAAAGTATCCAACCGCCAAAATGAGAATTAAGATTATGAGAGCAAAAAAAGCTCTGTTATTCAACACCTAAACACTCTTTTAATGAGGTTACAAACGGAAGTTCAGGTCTTACAGGAGAAACTTCTTTTTTCTTCAAAAGATTCACAGCTTGCGGCAAATATCTAACCAAATCGGTGGCGATTAAAGATTCTTGAGTAAGCTTTTTAGCTGCCAAATCGCCGGAAAGAGAATGCAAAAATACTCCTAACTTGGCTGCATCTTCCGCTTCAAGTCCCATTGCAAGTAAACTGCCGATAACCCCAGCTAAAACATCCCCTGTTCCTGCCGTAGCCATACCGGGATTTCCAATCACGTTAAGGTAAAGTTTCCCATTTGGAGTTGCTATAACCGTTCTTCCGCTCTTCAGAATAACCGTAACACCGTATTCAGTTGCAAACCTTTGAGCACAACCGAAAAGGTCTGAAAGAATCTCTTCCTTTGAAAGTCTTGTAAGCCTTGAAAACTCACCAATGTGAGGAGTAATAATTACATCCTCTTTTCCTCTTAAAACTCCAGGATTCTCTGCAATGGCGTTCAAACCGTCTGCATCTATAACCATAGGCTTATCGCAGTGCTTTATAAATTCTCTTGCAAATTCAAAAGTTTCTGGGGCATTACCAAGCCCCGGACCTATTGCAACGGCTGAAAACTTTCCACTTTTAATCACATTCAAAGTAGTCTGAAGGGAAGAAACCGTAAAGTAACCTTTATTTTCATCCTCAACAGGAATAGACATTGCTTCCGTAAGCTTCACTTCAAAGATTTCATTAAGTGAAGAGGGAACTATTACTGTTGAAAGCCCTACCCCCGTCCTCAGAGAAGCTTCTGCAACCATAGAAGGTGCTCCTGTTTTTCCCTTAGAACCACCGATAACGGCAAGATGCCCAAAGGTATATTTGTGACTCATAATTTCCCTTGGTGGCAACAAAAAGGCAACCTCATCAAGAGTAAGGATAAACCTATCTGTATCTAAAACAGAAGCTGCTTCTTCGGGAATGGAAATGTCAACGATAAAAACTTCACCTACGTATTCACAGGCAGGGGGCATAACGTGAACAATCTTTGGATATGCAAACGTTACTGTATAGTCAGCGATTACGCACGTTCCCAAAACTTCTCCAGTGCTTCCGGAAAGCCCTGAAGGTATGTCTATCGAAACCACTTTTTTAGCATATCGGTTGATTAAATCAATTACGTGTTTATAAATACCTTCAACCGGTCTTGAAAGTCCCGTTCCGAAAATAGCATCAACAACTACGTCAAAATCCTTCAGCTTTAAGCCAAATTCAAAGAGTTCAGTTTCTTTCAAAACGGAAATAGGAATGGGAAGTTTTGAAAGGATAGAATAGTTAAGTTTTGCATCGCCCTTTAACTTTTCCGGCTGAGCAAGCATTACAACTTCAACATCGTAACCCATATTGTATAGGTTTCTTGCCGTTGCAAGACCATCTCCTCCGTTGTTTCCGCTACCGCAAACAACCAAAACAGAATTTCCTTTAACGTATTTATAAATAACAGTAGCAACACCCCTTGCAGCGTTTTCCATTAAAACCGTTCCAGGAATACCCAAATTTTGTATAGCTTCTCTATCAACCGATGCCATTTCTGAAGATGTTAAAAACCTCATAGCTGCCTCCTACCTTTGAGAAGCCATCTTCCTTTCATATTTTCTTTTTAGCTTTTTATACTTTTCAAGTGCCAGACGTCTTTGAAGCGGTGAAAGTCTGTCAATAAAAACAATACCGTTAAGGTGGTCTATCTCGTGTTGAAGGGCTCTTGCAAGTAAATCTTCCCCTTCTATTTCAAACTCCTCACCGTCATAGTTAAGAGCTCTAACCTTAGCATACTTGGCTCTTTTTACTTTTTTATAAAGCCCCGGGAGAGAAAGACATCCCTCTTCCCCCACCTGTTCACCTTCCATTGCAACAATTTCAGGATTAATTAGGACTATTTTATTTTTTCCCTGAGTCTCTTTACCAGAACCTAAATCTATTACAACCACTCTCTTCAAGACACCAATCTGATTGGCTGCAAGACCAACTCCACCTTTTTTATACATGGTTTCAAACATATCATCAACCAAAGCCCTTATCTCATCGTTAACCTCTTCTACAAGCTCCGCCTTTTGCTTTAAAACTTCATCCGGATAAATTCTTATTTCTCTAACCATACAAACCCTCCTTTTTCAAAAACTCAAGGCTCTTTTTTATATCCTCAAGCTTTTTATTTTCAAGGTTAAATATATAGTCAGTTTCAACCTTTTCTACTTCTTCGAAAAACTTTTTTAGAGGAACAGTGCCAAATCCTAAATAGGAATGCTCATCTTTAACACCTTTATTGTCGTGAACGTGAAATTCATAAATCCTATCCCTAAAGGTATCTACCCAGTTAGAAATAGGTTGTTTGCTGAAAAGGTTTAAATGTCCAATATCAATGCAAACACCTACGTTTTTTGGCAAATTGTCAATAAACTTTTTAAGGACTGAAGGTTCTGTATCGAAAACGTTTTCAAGGGCTATTAGCGTATCAGATTCCTCTGCAATCAGCTTAAAGGTTTCAAGGGCACGCTCAAACCATTCGTCAAATATCGGGTCAATTTTAGCCGGGTGGTAACCGGTGTGGAAAACAATTACCCTTGCTTCAAGAACCTTAGCTGCTACAAGGGTTTCCTGAAAGCGATTTCTGGTAGCTTTTAGAACGTAGCTATCAACAGCACCGGGGTTAAGGTCCAAAAAGGGAGCGTGAACTGTTGTTAAAGCATCGCCTATTAAGGACTTGAGATTACCGAAATCTTTCAACGTGAAAGTATCAAGGATGTCTGAAGAAAGTTGAATTTCAACACCTATGCCCAAGGAAGTAATTTTTTCAACTACTTTAGGGTTGGAAAGAATCCTTTTTGCCGAAACGTGACCGACAATTTTCATTACTCATACCTCTTTGTTATTGTAAAATTTAAATCAGTTCAAACAACGGAGGAAATATGAAATCACGTCTCTTTGCAGTAGCGCTACTACTCCTCCTTCCCTGCCAAGAAGCAAAAAGCGTAGAAGTTGGAGGAACGGGAGGATTTTACTACGTAAATCTAAAAAATCAAAAATCTCACAGAACAGGCTATGAGTTGTGGAAAGGGAAGAAAAACGGTTTTTTCTATCATTTATTTATAAGCAACAGGTTTAAGATAGGTAAAGATGAATTTTTCAAACTATCGGTAATATCCGGAACTACCAAACTTCCGTTTGATAACGTCTTCACTCCAATCAAAGATAGACTTACACCGTTTTACAGCAAAACTTTTGATATAAAAGAGCTCTTCTTCCAGAAAGAAAATTTCATACTTGAAAACCTCACATTAACCGCGGGAAAAAGCAGATTCAAATTTTCCCCAGTCTTTGATGACTACTTGTGGGGAGGCAAGTTCTCCTACAAGATAAAAGAAAACCTTTCTTTCAACTACTACCAGATAGCAGGATTTGAAGGCATATATCTACTGCCAGAAGGCAAAAGCGAAGATGACGTTGATATTTTTGGACCGGAAATTGTTTGGGGAAAAGGGGATTACACTCTATCGCTTGCTGCTATAAGAATTTCAGATGCAAAAGGGAACAAAGCAGGAACGAATAAAAACAACTTAATTGCTCAAATAAAGGGGCAGAATAAAGAATTCAATGTTGCCACTCAAAATGGCAACTGGGGAGTTTACGGAAAGTGGGAAAAGAAAAGGTTCAAAATAGAAGGATGCGCTTTTGAAAAAGGATTTACATCCTACGGATATAGGGAAGGGATTCCTAACTTCGGAGTTATTTATCATCCTGCAGTTTCTGACCTCAAAGCTTTAAGGATAGAACTAAAAGAAGGACATGGATGGTTCAAGTTTTTACCATACGTAACCGTTTATAACAAAAGCAGAATTGAAGGAGGCGGCAAACTCCTTATGGGAACTGAATCCAACAAGATATTTCTGACCGCTGCAGTAGGAGATGAGAATAGGTGGGGGATTTTTACAGGTTACAGCTGGCGTGGAACGCCCCAACTGCCGTTTAAGAAAATTCAAATTTCTAAACTTAAAGTTAAAAACTACTTTGACGTTATAGGAGAATACGCAGATTTTTCAAAACATTACTATGAAACTCAAAGCGGATACGAAGGATGGAACACTGCAAAGCACGTAGGATATTGGCATTCAACTTACAAGTTATCCATATATGGCAGTAGCTTTTCAGTCAAGATATCAACAGGAAGAAACAGTAAAGTTGACTATGTAATATGGGGTAATACTGCCGACAACTTTTTGTATCAGGAAAAAACCGGCAAACAATGGCATTTTGAAAACGCTTATCTAACTGTAAAACCATTTACAATTGGACTGCAAAACATAAAAATTCCAGGATTTATAGACGAAAACTTAAGTGGAATAAAATACGCATCTAAAACTTTCCATTGGGGAGCATTTTTAGAAAGAGATGAAGGTGACACTGTAAAATACCTATTTACGCAAATACCCTTGAACAGCGTTACTTTCAGCGGATTGTTTAGAAAGAAAGAAGGTGAAAAGAATGTCGTGGCAGGACTTGAAGGTAAGAGCCAAACACTTGCATTTGGTATTTTAAGAGAATGGAACAAAGATGGAGATGAAAAGGATAAAGGCTGGGGAGGATTCATAAAAATAAGAAAATCAATTAAAAATTTCAAATTTAACGCGCTATAT
The DNA here is from genome assembly GCA_027064485.1 of Desulfurobacteriaceae bacterium. Classification (GTDB taxonomy): domain Bacteria; phylum Aquificota; class Aquificia; order Desulfurobacteriales; family Desulfurobacteriaceae; genus Desulfurobacterium_B. The sequence goes on from JAMOPR010000122.1 coordinate 7,445, forward strand.
GAAGTGTATTCTGAAGATTTCAAAACTTTTGATATGAAAGAATTCTTCAGAAACGTAAGCTACATCTACAGACCTGGAGAAAGTAATGTCAGATTCTTTAGCCTTTCAATAAAGAGAAAAGTAAAAACCAGCATTAAAAAAATAGATAGGTTAAAACCGGAAATTGGACTCATCTATAACAAGCTTAACAGGTTTTCAGGAAGTTTTGTCGGAGAAGAAGAGGGAATAACTATTTCTTTAAAACCCGGAAAATTTTGCAACCTATCATTTATAGGAACAGTAGGGACAAACCAATCTTACTATGAAGGATTACAGTTCCAAATTAAATGGTAGTAAGGGGGCAAAAGCCCCCAGCATTAAGAAAGAATATCTTCAATAGTAACAACTTCTCCAACTTTACCGGCAATGTCAGGACCAGGTTTGAGAGTTTTCTTACCAGGTCTCCAGTTTGCAGGACAGGCTTCGTTTGGATGCTCGTAAACATATTTCCAAGCATCAAGCTGTCTCAAAAGCTCGTTTACGTTTCTTCCAACCGGTGGGTTAAGAACTTCTTCGGCAACAATTTCACCGTCAGGATTGATAATAAACCTTCCTCTTCTTGCAATTCCGTCTCCTTCAATGTAAACTCCATACTTCCTTGATACTTCACCTGTGGGGTCAGAAGCCAAAAGGAATTTAACGTCTTTCATTAAAGGTTCAACTTTGCAGAAAATCTGGTGGCTGAAAACTGTATCGGTGGAAATTGCGAGAACCTCTGCACCTCTCTTCTTGATTTCCTCGTGCTTAGCTGCGACCGCAGCCAACTCTGTTGGTCAGACAAAAGTAAAGTCTGCCGGATAGAAACAGAGAATTAAAAACTTACCTTCGTTGTTTGGAACGTAATCGGAGAGCTTAACAGTTACATAAGTGTCTTTCACAGGGTCATACGCCTGAAGCTCAAATTCGGGAGCTTTTTGTCCTACCAAAGCCATTGTAACCTCCTCTAAGTGAAAATTATTTTCATTTATAAATTTAGCATAGCTCCTCTTTAAATCAACTATCTCTTTAATAGTTTTCATCTATTCTATATAATTTCTGTAACCGGAGGGAAAGTGTTAGGATGGAAAATAAAAATAAAGACAGAAAGGAAACTCATAGACATAGTTGCTGCAGTTACAGGTTCAAAGAAAAAAGCTAAAAAACTTATAGATGAAGGACTTATATGCGTTAATTACCGCAAAATCCCCACCTACCGCACCCTCATCCGCCCCAAAAGCATAGTATGCATTCCAAACACAACCTACCTTTTTAAAAAAACAGAAATCAAAATCCTCTACGAAGATGAAACCATAATAGTTGTTAACAAACCACCCTTTCTAAACTCAAACGTAAACAAACCAAACGTGGAAGAAATTCTAAGAAAACAACTAAAGTCCCAAAATCTATTTGTAGTCCACCGCTTAGACAAACAAACGTCAGGCGTTTTGATAATTGCAAAAGACAGAAAAATTTTTGAAAAATTTAAGGAAGTTTTCCGTCAAAAACAGGTTAAGAAAATTTACAAGGCTCTTATCTTAGGAACGCTAAAAAAAGGAAAAGTAAACTTTCCTGTATCGGGCAAACCCACCCTTACCATTTACGAAGTTGAAGAAAAAATAAAGAACTTATCAACCTTAGTAAGAGTAGAAATTCCAACAGGAAGAAAGCATCAAATCAGAATTCACTTCAGCCGCATAGGACATCCTGTTGTGGGAGAATTTTTATACTGGAAGAATTGGAAAGACCCTCTTTGCTTTGCACCAAGAATAATACTTCACGCTTACAGCCTATCGTTTACAAATCCAATCACAAAAAAGGAGGTTAAAGTAAAATCTCCCCTCCCTTCCGACATATCAAACTTCATAGAAAAGATAAAAACGAAAGGAGAAATTAAAGAAATAGAAGTATAACCCCCCAAAGGGGGGTAAAGATTACTTTTCAAGGAAAATACTCAAATCAATATTAAGACCTGCATTCCTGAGCTTTCTCAAAGCTTTAGACTCTATCTGTCTGATTCTTTCTCTTGTTACCTTTAATTCTCTACCAACCTGCTCAAGGGTATGTTCAGGATAACCGTCAAGCCCAAATCTCAGCTTAAGAACCAAAGCTTCCCTTTCATTAAGTTCAGAAAGCAATTGTGCTACCTTTTCCTTCAGGTCTCTCTTGATAACTTCATGTTCTGGAATAGGACTCTTAGAATCTTCAATCAAACTTCCCAAAGTGCTATCTTCATCATCTCCGATAGGCGTTTCAAGAGAAACAGGTTCCTGCGCAAGCTGTAAAATCGCCCTCACCTTAGAAGCAGGCATTTTTAACCTTTCAGCTATCTCTTCAGGTTTCGGTTCTCTACCCATTTCAAGGAACATCTGCCTTGAAACTTTTATCAACTTATTAATAGTTTCTATCATGTGAACGGGAATTCTTATCGTTCTCGCCTGGTCTGCTATAGCCCTGGTTATCGCCTGCCTTATCCACCACGTAGCGTATGTGGAAAACTTATATCCCCTTCTGTATTCAAACTTATCAACCGCCTTCATAAGACCTATGTTACCTTCCTGAATCAGGTCAAGAAACTGAAGCCCCCTGTTTATATACTTCTTTGCAATACTAACAACAAGTCTCAAGTTTGAACGAACCAAAATCTGTTTTGCTTCTTGAGAATCTTTCTTATAGAAGTAAATCTTTTCGGCTAACTTGTAAAAAGTATTGCGCGGCATATCCAGAGAATCAAGAACGCTCTTATAAGTCTCCCTTGTATCAAGATACTTCTTAACCATTTTCTTAATTTCTCTCGTCGTATAGCGAGAAGCATCTATCTTCTCCCTTATTTCATCGTCATCTAACCTGTGACATATCTCCTCAATTGGAACGCCTAAAAATGAAAGTTTTCCGCTTAGCTTCTGCAAACTTTTTTCGCTCTTTTTAAGTATCTTATACTTCCTATAAATGTCCTCTGCCATATTCTCGTAGATGGAATAGGAAAGGGGAAGCTTCCTCAGCAAATTGTTGATTTTAGCCCATACTTTGAGGTATTCTTTTTTTACCTGTTTGTTCCTTTTATTTCTGTTATACTGCTTTTGTAGCCTTTCCCACTCGGGGAGGAGCTGCTTTATCTCTTCCACTATCGCAAAAAACTTCTTACGTCTCTGCGCTTCTCCCCCCTCTGCAAATTCATCGGGAGAACGCATAATGTCTCTTACCTTTACCTCACCGTTCCTAATTTTTTCTTCAACATCTAAAACGTAATCGATAACAGCTCTGGTTTTCAAAAGATACCTAAGAAGTGCCTTCCTACCTAACTCCACTCTTTTGGCAAGAGATATCTCTTCGTGACGCTTTAAGAGAGAAATCTTACTCATCTCTCTCAAATAAAGCCTTATCGGGTCGTCAGAACGGGGCATAGTATCGGGAGCAATGGTAATTTGAAGCTTAGAAAGGTCAACGTGCTCCTCTCCTTCCTTTGGTATAATGTGAATATCAAACTCATCAAGTTGGGTAATGAGCTCTTCAATTACTTCAGGAGTAAGCATCTCCTCATCCAAATGCTCCATCAGCTCATCAAAAGTGATGTAACCCTTATCGCGCCCTATGGCGATGATTTCATCAAAGTTCAGCCCTTCCAAGGCTTCCTCCTTCAAATAAGTGTTTTATCGCAAAGCTCCCTCAGAACATCCAGATTTTTCCTTTCAAGCTCTACTATAAGCCGACTCAAATATCTCTTTTCATCAATGTTGTCCACTCTACGCAATCTCCTTTTCAGCTCCTTAACTGCTATTCGGCAGAAAGCACTTTTAATTTCATCCTCAGTAAAGTCCGAAAACAGTATCTCCGAAAGAATTGGAGCCAACTCAGGAAATTCCGACTGAACGGTAAGATGGGAAAATCCGGCATTTTTCAAGAGAGTATAGAGTTTTGCCGTCAAAGAAGAAAGAAAAACGTTAGGAGAAACCTCCAAGGGAAAGTCCAAACTCCCCTCTACCAAACCTTTAATAAACGCTTTTTCAACAGGAGGGATGGGAAGAGATTCTTCTGAATCTTCCTTTTTTCTTAAAGTTGGAGAATTGACTTTAAACCAAGCCGGGTCAACATCAAACTGGGCAGAAACCTTACTTACATAAATTTTATAGAGAAAAGGATTAGCCGTTTTCAAAGGAGCTATTGCCGCTGCAAACTCGCGCAGGAATTGTGGTTTTTCAAAGTCAGAAAGTTTTAGCGCCGAATCTATAACCCACTCAATAAACGGAACAGGTGAACTAATAATTTCCTTTAGCTTTTCCGGCAAAGAGTGAGAAAGTGAATCGGGGTCTTCACCTTCAGGCATTGGAACAACAAAGGGTTCTTTTCCTTTCGCCAAAAACAAACCAGCAGCCCTTAAAGTAGCTTTTTTACCAGCACTATCTCCATCAAACATAAGCACCGGTTTTTCAACGTAACGAGACAAAATCCTGACGTGATTTTCCGTTATGGAAGTTCCCATAGGAGCTACCGCATTCTTTACGCCTATCTGGTGAAGAGAAATAACGTCGAAGTATCCTTCAACAACAACAGCCGTTTTAGTTCTTAAAATTTCCTCTTTTGACTGGTAAAAGCCGTAGAGAGTCGAATTCTTTTTAAAGATGGAACTTTCCGGACTGTTTATGTATTTGGGCAGCTTAGAATCACCCGAAAGGACTCTACCGGCAAAAGCTACTACCTTACCGCTGTGGCTGAATATGGGAACGATGAGACGTTCTGCAAAAAACTCTCTGCCAGACTCCGAAATAACCCCCAGTTCTCTTGCAGTTTCCCTACTTACCTTAAGCTCTTTTGAATAACCCTTAGGGGCGTAACCTAACAAAAAGCGTGAAGCAGTTAACTCATCAATTCCTCTTTTCTGCAGGTAATCCTTTATTTGGGAAACCTTTGAATGAAAGTATTCAGCTACTTTGTAACCCTCCTCTTCTATCTTTGAAAGGGCATCATCCTCTTTGAACTCCGTTGGAAGTTCTATCCCAGATAGCTCGGCAACCCTTTTAACCGCTTCGGGAAATGACAGATTTTCATACTTCTCAACGAAAGTTATAGCATTCCCCCCCACTCCACAGCCAAAACATTTAAATATTTGCTTTTCAGGACTTACAACAAAAGAGGGAGTTTTTTCCGGATGGAAGGGACAGAGAGCGGTAAAATTCCTTCCTACTTGCTTGAGGGTAAGGTAGTGAGACACTATATCGACTATGTCAACCCTTGAAAGCAGCTCCTGAACGAAAGATGGGGGGAATTTGTATTTCCCCAATTATATCACCTCTTTGTCAAGTAGTCACGATGCTAAGTTAAAAATTATTCAGCCTTACCGCAAAGTCAACTTTTTGTTGGAGTTCACTACATGGTGGACACCCTGATGGAAATTAATATAGTCAAAAAACTTCTCAGCGGGAGTTTTGTAGTCCAAAGACTTATGAGGTCTCAGAAAGTTATAGATTTTCAAGTAATTCCT
>JAMOPR010000123.1 GCA_027064485.1 Desulfurobacteriaceae bacterium
AAACTCACCATCGGTGATAAGATGTCTGGTCGTCACGGTAACAAGGGCGTTATTTCTCAGATTAGACCGGTTGAAGATATGCCGTTCCTTGAAGATGGAACTCCCATTGATATAGTTCTCAACCCTCTTGGCGTTCCTTCCCGTATGAACGTTGGACAGATTCTTGAAGTTCACCTTGGTCTTGCTGCTAAGGAACTTGGTAAGAAGATTGAACGTCTTATGAAAGCTGGTCTTGATAAAGTAAGAGAAGAGATTAAGGCAATTTACAACGATGAAAGAATTAGTAAGCTCATAGATAGTCTTTCTGACGATGAATTAAGAGAAGTTGCGAAGAAGCTTTCCAAAGGTATCAAGTTTGAGTCTCCTATCTTTAACGGTGCTAAGGAAGAGGAAATTAAGGAGCTTTTAAGAAGAGCGGGACTTCCAGAAACCGGACAGCTTACGGTTTACGACGGTTTAACTGGTGAACCGTTTGACCAGGATGTAACTGTTGGTTACATGTATATGCTTAAGCTCATTCACCTTGCTGACGATAAAATTCACGCCCGTTCAACTGGTCCTTACTCGCTCATTACTCAGCAGCCTCTTGGCGGTAAGGCTCAGTTCGGTGGACAGAGATTCGGTGAAATGGAAGTTTGGGCACTTGAAGCTTACGGAGCGGCTTATACGCTTCAAGAGATGCTTACCGTTAAGTCTGACGACGTTGAAGGTCGTTCGAGAGTTTATGAGGCAATTGTTAAGGGTAAATACTCCTTTGAACCTGGATTACCAGAATCCTTTAACGTTCTCGTAAGGGAGCTTAAAGCGCTTGCTCTTGATGTAAGGTTCATCAAAGAGGTCAAAGAAGAGGACGTTGAAAATTAATCTTAGCGGGTAGGTTTCCTGCCCGCCTTTTAAACCATTATTGATACAGGAGGTTCCTGTGAGTAAAAAAGAAATCGTGTTCTCTGAAGAGCCGAAAACTTTTGACTTTGATGCAATTGAAATCGGTCTTGCGTCTCCGGAAAAAATCAGGGAGTGGTCTTACGGTGAAGTTAAACTTCCGGAGACGCTTAACTATAGAACTTTAAAACCCGAAAGAGACGGTCTTTTCTGTGCCAGAATTTTCGGTCCTGTGCGTGATTGGGAATGCCTGTGCGGTAAGTATAGAGGTTCTAAATACGCCGGAGTTGTTTGTGATAGGTGCGGTGTTGAGGTAACACTTTCTAAAGAGAGACGTAGAAGGTTTGGTCATATAGAGCTTGCTGCTCCCTGCACGCACATCTGGTATGTTAAATCCGTTCCGAGTAAGATAGGTGCACTCTTAGGACTTTCTGTTAGGGAAGTGGAAAGAGTTGTTTACTTTGAAAGCTATATCGTTTTAGACCCGGGAGATGAAGAGGAAACGGGACTTGAAAAATTTCAGATTCTTACGGAAGAGGAATACAGGGAAAAAGTGGAAGAGTTAGGTGAAGAAGCGTTTGAAGTAGGCATTGGAGCGGCAGGTATAAAAGAGGCTTTAAAGAGAGTTGACCTTGAGGAGCTTGCTGAGGAGCTTCGCGAAGAAATCAAGATGTATTCTGGAGAAATTTCTTCCATCAATGCTGACCTGCAAAAACGCCTTCCTAACGTTTTCAAGGCGGCTGTAGATACTCTCTCTTACTACACAGGGCTTTCTGAAGATACGATTGTTGGAATAGTGAAGAACGTTTTGGTTATTGTTACTGACCCGGGTGATTCTGGTTTAGAAAAGGGACAGATTATTGATTACAACGAGTATAAAAAGCTCAGAGAGAAGTTTTCAATAGAAGTAGAAAAAGGTGGGAAGGCTTTAGAGTGGTATGTTGACTTCTTGGTAGAACAGGGCAAGATACAGAGCAAGGAACTTGTAAAAGAGGAAATTAGAAGAGCTACACGGAAAGATACAACAGAAGCCAAGCTTAAAAAGCTTGTTAGAAGGCTGAAAATTGTTGAAGCCTTCTTGAAATCTAACAACAAGCCTGAGTGGATGGTTCTTGAAGTTTTACCGGTTCTTCCACCGGAACTTCGTCCACTCGTTCCACTTGAGGGTGGAAGGTTTGCAACATCAGACCTTAACGACCTCTATAGGCGCGTAATTAATAGAAATAACAGGCTTAAAAGGCTTATAGAACTTGACGCTCCTGACATCATCATCAGAAACGAAAAACGTATGCTTCAAGAAGCTGTTGATACTTTAATTGATAACGGTAGAAGAGGAAGACCAGTTAAGTCCTCCAAAGGTCATCCCCTTAAGTCTCTTTCCGACGTTTTAAGGGGTAAACAGGGAAGATTCAGGCAAAACCTCTTAGGTAAGAGAGTTGACTATTCTGGTCGTGCAGTTATCGTTATCGGTCCTGAGCTTCAAATGCATCAGTGTGGTCTTCCGAAAATAATGGCTTTGGAGCTTTTCAAACCATTTGTCTACAGAAGGCTTGAGGAGAAAGGTTACGCCAACACCGTTAAGCAAGCCAAAAAAATGGTTGAAAGGCAAGAACCTGAAGTTTGGGAGTGCCTTGAGGAAGTAATTAAAGAACATCCAGTTCTCCTTAACCGTGCTCCAACGCTTCACAGGGTTTCTATTCAGGCGTTTGAACCTGTTTTGGTAGAAGGTAAAGCTATTAAACTCCATCCGCTTGTTTGCACGGCGTTCAACGCAGACTTTGACGGTGACCAGATGGCAGTTCACGTTCCGCTTTCGTTGGAAGCGCAACTTGAAGCTTATACTTTGATGCTTTCCACGCAGAACATACTTTCTCCTGCTCACGGTAAACCGTTAGCTGTTCCTTCTCAGGATATGGTTTTAGGTCTCTACTATATGACTCTTGAAAAGCCGGGTGCTAAGGGAGAAGGAAAAGCATTTTCTTCTATAGATGAAGTTCTCAAAGCTCTTGATTTAGGCGAAGTTGAACTTCACGCTCGCATAAAGGTTAAGATACCTGCTGAGAAAAGCGCTTCTGGAAAGCCTGAAGTTGTAACTACCACTGTTGGTAGAGTGAAGTTTAATACCTTACTTCCGGAGAATTATCCCTTCGTGAATAAGGTAATGACAAAGAAGGCTGTTGCAGAGCTTATTGCTGATATCCATAAGAAAATGGGTAACGAAGTAACTGTTGATATGCTTGATAGAATCAAAGAAGCTGGATTTATTCAAGCTACCTTGGGAGGACTTTCTATTGCTATTGATGACCTTCATATTCCACCTTCTAAAAAGGAACTTATAGAAAAGGCTAAGAAAGAAGTTGCTGAGATTGAGGAAGGATACAGGAAAGGACTTCTTTCTAAGGACGAACGTTACAACAAGATAGTTGATATATGGACAAGAGTTACAGAACAGCTTACCCGTGACATGATGGAATACATGGAGACTCACGACCTTAACTCCCGTGGAAGGTTGCCTAACGACGGTAGATTCAATCCTGTGTTCATGATGCTTCAATCCGGTGCTCGCGGTAGTCAGACGCAGATTCGTCAGCTTGCCGGCATGAGAGGTCTTATGGCAAAGCCTTCCGGTGAAATTATTGAAACTCCAATTATTTCTAACTTCCGTGAAGGGCTGACAGTTCTTGAATACTTTATTTCCACTCACGGTGCGAGAAAAGGTCTTGCAGATACCGCTCTTAAAACTGCTGATGCCGGTTACCTTACAAGAAGATTGGCGGATGTTGCACAGGATGTAATTGTTACTATGGAAGACTGTGGATGTGATGATGGTATAGAAGTTTCCGCCCTTATGGAGGCAGGAGAAATTGTTATTCCGCTTGCCAAAAGAATTGCTGGAAGATATGCGGCAGAGGATATTGTTGACCCCGTAACCGGTGAAATTTTGGTAAGGAAAAACGAAGAAATTACTGATGAAATTGCTCAGAGAATAGAGGATTTGGGTATAGATACAGTCAAAATTAGGTCTGTCCTTACATGTCGTGCTCCTTTTGGTGTTTGTGCCAAGTGTTACGGTAGAGACCTTGCGAGGAGAAGACCCGTTCAGTTAGGAGAATCGGTTGGTATTATCGCTGCCCAATCCATTGGTGAACCGGGAACTCAGCTTACTATGAGAACCTTCCACATTGGTGGTATCGCTATGCGCGGTGCTGAGGTTTCCGAGTATAGGGCAAAACATGCCGGCGTTGTAAGAATTTTTGACGTTAATACAATTACCGATAAGGAAGGCAGAGTAATTGTTATTAATAGAGCCGGTAAGGTAGCTGTTGTAGATGAAAAAACCGGTAAACATTTGGAACGTTACGATATCCCTTATGCTGCTGTTTTAAAAGTTAAAGATGGCGATAAGGTAGAACCCGGACAAATTCTGGCTGAGTGGGACCCTCACGCTATTCCTATCTTGGCACTTAGGAAAGGTATTGTTAGGTATAAGGATATCATTCCTGGTGTTACTGTTTCTGAAAGTGAACCGGTAGTTCTTGAATACAGGACGCTTCCTTACGAGCCGACCATAGAGCTTGTAGATGAAAACGGTGAAGTAATTGATTTCTATCCGCTTCCTGTTGGTGCCCGTATAATGGTTAAAGAGGGACAGGAAGTTGATATTGGAGAGCAACTTGCAAGGCTTCCGAGAAAAATCGGCGGAACTAAGGATATTACAGGTGGTCTTCCAAGGGTTGCGGAGCTCTTTGAAGCGAGAAGACCGAAAGATGCTGCTATTTTGGCTGAAATAAGCGGTAAGGTTTATGTGGAAACAGAAAGAAACAAGAAAATTATTACGATAATTGACCCTGAAACGGGGGTTAAGAGAGAGTATGAAGTTCCTAAAGGAAAGTATATCTACGTCAGGACGGGCGATTTTGTTAAAGCGGGCGAACCTCTTACAGATGGACAACTCAATCCGCACGATATACTGAACATTTTAGGTGAACGTGCAGTTGCAAGATTCTTGCTTGATGAAGTTCAGTCTGTTTACCGCGCTCAGGGTGTTGATATCAACGATAAGCACTTTGAAGTAATTATCAGAAAGATGCTTTCTAAAGTAAGAATTGAAGATACCGGTGATTCCGACTTCTTGGTTGAAGAGGTTGTTGATAGAGAAGAGTTTGAAAGAGTAAGAGAGCAGTTGTTTAAGGAAGGTAAGAGACCACCTAAAGCAAGACCTGTTCTTACAGGAATTACAAAGGCTGCACTTTCTACAGATTCCTTTATCTCTGCTGCTTCCTTCCAAGAAACTACAAGAGTGCTTTCTGAAGCTGCGATAGCTGGTAAAAGAGATTACTTGAGAGGTTTAAAAGAGAACGTGATTATCGGAAGACTTATCCCTGCTGGAACTGGTAGGAAAGAGTATAGGAAAGTTACGTGGCAGTATTGTGAAGGAGTTGAAACTGAGGCAAAAGCTGAAGAGTAAATTTTGGAAAAGTGCAAATTTAAGGGGGGGATAATTCCCCCCTTTTTTTATTGTTATAATGGAGTTATAAAACTGGTTTGGAGGTGGTAGTTGCTTTTTAAGATTTTTGTTCTTTTAGTTGTGGTTGGGGTGATTTTTGGATGGGATAAGATTATTAACCTTGTAAAAGCTTTTTTTAAGGCTAAGGAGGAGTTTAAGAAAGGTTTAGAAGAAGTGGAAGAAGAGGAGAAAAAAGAGGAGAAACCAGTTATAAAAGTTGTGAAGTAATTACTTTAATACTTCAAGCGGATTAATCGGGTAGACCTTGTTCTTGTAAACTTTGCTTATTTCAAAGTAAACGCCCGGTTTACCCCAGTCTCCTGAAGTTCCCGCAGTTCCTATGACTTCTCCTCTTTTAACCACTTGCTTTGGTTTAACGAAAATTTGGTCAAGATTGCTGTAAACGGTTCTATAACCTTTGGGGTGCTGTATGATTACTGTTTTTCCGTAAGCTTTGAGGAAATGGTCTTCCTTGCCGGCAAATTTCACTACACCTGTTTCTGCGGCTTTAACTTTTTCACCTTCTTTCCCGATTATAAAAATACCAGGATATCCCTTTTCTCTAATAGTTGGGTCGACCCTTCCGTCAAGAGGAAAGTGAAATTCGATGGGTCTGTTAAGTTTGATGACGTCTCTATAACCTACTAAGATTTTTAATTTTTGTCCCGGTCTAATGATGTAAGGTTTTCTTAGGTGGTTAAGTCTGATAATCATTCGTGGGGATACGCGGAATTTTTTGGCTATTTTGAGGATAGAATCCCCTTTTCTAACGCGATAATACTTATATACCGGAACTTTCATTAAACCGTTTGAAGAATATCTTACTTGACTTTTGTGAGAAAAGTTTTTTTTATGGCTGTAGGAATAGGGAATTTTGAGTTTTTGCCCTACGTAGATTGTATTGCTTTTTAGGTGGTTAATTCTTTTTATTTCACTTATAGTGGTTTTAAAGCGTTTAGCTAACTTTTTCAGTGAGTCGCCCCTTTTAACTTTGTAGACTATGTAGCTTTGACTAATTTTTTTGTTTTTTGAAGGGATTTTTAGCTTTTGACCTGGGTATATAATGTTGCTTTTTAAATGATTTATTCTTTTTAGGGATGTTACGGTGACGTGGAATTTTTTTGCTATCTTACCTAAAGAGTCACCTTTTTTAACGGTGTAGGTAAGTGCGTTAGCAGTTGATACTGTTATCAAAAACGCACTAATAACGGATAGTAAAGTCCTCATACTGACCCCTTGGTTCTGAAAGTGTGTATTCTACGTTTTTAACGTCTGCAAAGTAAGGTCCTTCGTGAAGTTTTTCTAAGAGTTTTTTTAGTTTTTCTTCGTCCCCTTCGGCATAAACTTCAACTCTGCCATCGGGTAAGTTTCTTACAAAGCCTTTTAAACCCAAAGAACGGGCTATCCTGTTAGTAAAAGCTCTGTAACCTACTCCTTGAACTCTGCCAGATATGAACGCGTGTAAAGCTTTTACAGCCATTTTTCAAAACCCTCTATTGCTTTTAAAGTTTTTTCATAGCCTTCTGCAAAAAATTTCTCAACGTTTGAAAAATCGAATTGTGAGCAGTCAAAAGTATAGGAAACTGTAATATCACAATATCTATGCCTTGGTTCCTGATTTTCAAGTATTCCTGCTAAGGATGCACGTAAAGATACATCCAATATGGAGTTAGGATTAAACTTTTTGGAGGGAGCGTTTGCGTTTGAACATATGTTTATGGAACATCCGAAAACTTTTGGTGCTTCGGCTGGAAGGCAGTTCCTTATACCGCCGTCTGCGTAGTAATTCTTTCCTATTTTTACAGGTGCAAACAGAGGAGGTGCACTGCAGGAAGCTACAGTTGCTTTTACGACGTCTCCGTCGTTTATAAATTCAACTTTAAGCGTTTTTAAGTTGACTACTGTTACGGTAAGGGGAATTTTGAGCTCGCTAAAGGTTATGTTGCCGAGTAGTTCTCTAAGTCTTTCTTCTAATCCTGAAAGTTTGAAAAATCCCCCCCTCAAACACGGCTTTGCCAATTCTCGCCACTTCGTGTTTTTTGCCAGTTCAAAAATTTTTTCCGGTGAGTAGCCAGCACAGTATAAAAGACCCACCACTGCACCGGCACTTGCTCCGCTAACTACTGATGGGACGATTCCCTTTTCTTCAAGGGCTTTCAAGAAGCCTATGTGGGCGACCCCCTTAACAAAGCCGCCCGACAGAGTAACGCCGATTTTCATTTAAAATTCCAGCTCTTCACCCGGGTTGAGAACAAGCGATTTAATTCCCTTGCTTTCAACTAACTCTTTGAATTTCTCAGGGTCTGCATCTATTATGGGCCACGTTTTGAAGTGCATAGGGATTGCTACTTCTGGTTTAATCAACTCGGCAGCTATTGCTGCATCTTTTATATCCATAGTAAAGTTTCCACCTATCGGGAGCAAAGCAATGGAAACTTTCTCATATTTTCCAATTAATTCCATATCTGCTATAAGACCTGTATCGCCTGCGTGGTAGATTGTTTTTCCCTCTACTTCTATAAGCATTCCGCAGGGACATCCGAGGGTTTTAACTTCACCATTTTCTATTACAGAGCTACCATGAGCTGCAGGAACTAATTTTACTCTTCCAAACGGAAAAGTATGGCTTCCGCCGATGTGCATTGGATGAATGTTTCCAACACCTTTCAGGTTGCAGTATTGGCATACTTCGTATATGGAGACTACAGTTGCTCCTGTGTTTTTTGCAATTTCTATTGTATCCCCTAAGTGGTCTCCATGGGCGTGGGTAACGAAGATGTAGTTTAAGTCATTGAAATCTTCTGGTTTTGCAATGTTCCATGGATTTCCGTTTAAAAACGGGTCTATAAGTGCTTTAATACCTTCTCCTTCAAGGTAAAAGGCTGAGTGTCCTAAATACCAGAGCTTTGCCATTTCACCCTCCCGTGTTACAAATTTAGTTATGCAAAAGCAGGAAGGAGTTTCCCCTTTACCGGTATTTCAAGTTCCCTTCTTTTGCTTGCATTTTCTATTTCTATCCCAACTATCTCACCAAGTTCGTCGTAGTCCACTACTATGCCGTTATTTATCTCTTCTGATTCAATACTTGGAGTTTCTTTTATTTCAATATAAAGTGTGTCAGTTTCAGGGTAATATTTCACTTTCATGATTTGTCCCTTTTAAAATTTCTATCAAAGAAAGCATTGTGGACGGTTTCCTCGTCGTTCAAAAATACAACTCTCAAGTAGCGTTCTTCTTCTCTAATATATACCCATACTCTAATTCTTCCATCTGGTTGCACTTCTCTTGCGATGTATTCTCCCTTTCTTGCTTTTTCTATCCATTCAGGTTTGATGTAAGGCCTTTTTCTAATTACGTTTTCAGTGAAGTAACGCGTAGTTTTACCAAAGTCTTTCAATAATTCCTCTTTAAAGGGCTTCAACGATTTCAGGGAGCTTAGAGCGAACCCTAAACCTTACCCTGCCGTAAAGGGCGTCCTTTTTAGCCAATACGACTAAGTAAGTTTCATTTATTAACTTGTAAGTGAATAAAACGTAATTAGAGGTAAACATTATAAGTTCTTCAAGGTCTTCCTTTTCGTCTGAAACGTCCTGAACTATTTCTATGAGCCTGTTTAGCGGGGAAACGAGCTGAACGGTTATTTCTTCCGAATCGATATCCTTGTTTTCTTTGATGTAGCTGTAAACGATTATGCCTTCTTCATCCACAACAGAAAGAGCAATGATTTCAGGATTTTCGTCTGCAATAGTTTTAAGGAGTTCTTCCATAATTTCCTCTAAACAAGTCCTTTTTCTATTAAAAGTTCTGCTATCTGAACTGCGTTTAGGGCTGCTCCTTTTCTCAGGTTATCTCCAACTATCCATAGGTTGAGTCCATTTTCTATTGTATCATCTTTCCTTATTCTGCCGACCAAGACGTCATCTTTGCCTGCAACATCTATCGGCGTTGGATACTGCAGGTTTTCGAAATCGTCAATAACCGTTACGCCCGGAGCTTTTGAAAGAACTTCTCTTGCTTCCTCAACAGATATTGGAGATTCAAACTCGATATTTACAGCTTCTGAATGTCCGATAAATACGGGAACTCTTACGCACGTTGGCGAGACTTTTATTTCGTCGTCGTGCATGATTTTCTTTGTTTCATTTATCATTTTAATTTCTTCTCTCGTGTAGCCGTTTGGGAAGAACTTGTCTATATGGGGAACGCAATTGAACGCTATCTGCTTTGGTATTTTGTTTGGAGGTGGAACGGGCTTCCCTTCGAGAACTGCTTTTGACTGCTCTTTTAATTCTTCAATTGCTTTGGCGCCTGCACCGGAAACGGCTTGATAGGTGGCAACTACGACTCTCTTTATCCTTGAAACGTCGTAGAGCGGTTTCAGGACAACTACCATCTGAATTGTTGAACAGTTCGGATTGGCGATTATTCCTTTGTGCCATTCAACGTCTTCCGGGTTTACTTCGGGAACGACAAGTGGAACATCAGGTTCCATTCTAAAAGCTGAACTGTTGTCTATTACTACCGCTCCTCTCTTTACTGCTTCGGGGGCGAACTGTTTACTCCTGTCACCGCCGGCAGAAAAGAGAGCTATATCTATTCCTTCAAAGCTTTCGGGTTTTAGCTCTTCTACCGTTACTTCTTCACCTTTAAACTTTAGCTTCTTTCCCGCTGAACGGGCGGACGCTAAAAGTTTTATTTCGGAAACGGGGAAGTTCCTCTGCTCTAAAGTTTTTATCATTTCCTGTCCAACCGCTCCAGTTGCACCGACAACGGCTACTCTGTATCCCTTCATCTTATACCCCTACATCTTTTTGATTTCTTCCGCTATGAGGTCTCCCATCTCTTCGGTTGATACTAACTTTGTTCCTTCGGAGTAGATGTCTCTTGTTCTGTAACCTTTTGCCAAAACGTTTTTAACTGCTGTATCTATTGCCTTTTCAACTTCCGGCATATTGAAAGAGTAAGTGAACATCATTCCAACCGAATTGATTGTGGCTATTGGGTTTGCAATGTTTTGCCCTGCGATGTCTGGCGCTGAACCGTGAATTGGCTCGTAGAGTCCTATCTTACCGCCAATGGATGCAGAAGGCAGCATTCCAAGTGAACCTGTAAGCATTGCGCAGGCGTCGGATAGGATATCTCCAAATATGTTAGTGGTAACAATTACATCAAACTGCTTTGGATACCTGATTATCTGCATTGCTGCGTTGTCAACATACATGTGATTAAGTTCAACGTCTTCGTAATTTTTGTGAACCTTTTCAACTACTTCTCTCCACAAAACGGTTGCTTCTAAAACGTTTGCTTTGTCAACGCTCGTTACCTTTTTGTTTCTCTTCCTTGCAACTTCAAAGGCTACCTTTGCGATTCTTTCTACTTCGTGTTCGTAGTAACGGAGCGTGTTTATACCAACTCTTTCATCTCCGTCAACGAAAATTCCCCTTGGGATACCGAAGTAGATTCCGCTTGTGAGCTCCCTAACTACCATTATGTCAACGCCTTTTACCACTTCTGGCTTTAACGTTGAAGCATCTATCAGTTCATCGTAGAGCTTTGCGGGTCTTAAATTAGCAAATGCGTTAAGGAGTTTTCTCATTCCGAGTAATGCCCTTTCCGGGCGGATTTCAAACGGTAGGTTGTCCCACTTAGGTCCGCCTACTGCGCCTAAAAGAACTGCATCGGAGGAGAGTATTATTTCTTTTGTTTCTTCTGGAAACGGGACGCCTGTTTCATCTATTGCTGCACCGCCAATCAAGGCATGTTCATATTTGAGTTTTACGCCGAACTTTTCTGAAACGGCGTCCATAACTTTTACTGCCTGCTTGACGATTTCAGGTCCTATGCCGTCACCGGGTAGCACTGCTATTTTGAATTCTTTCAATTTGACCTCCTTATTTGAGTCCTAACTTTTGTTTTGCATATTCCATAAGTCCACCTGCTTCCATGATTTTTCTTATATCTGGTGGGATTGGGTTTGCTTTAAATTCTGTTCCTTTCGTTACGTTTTTGATTACGCCGGTTTCTGGATTTATCTCA
The DNA here is from genome assembly GCA_027064485.1 of Desulfurobacteriaceae bacterium. Lineage (GTDB taxonomy): Bacteria > Aquificota > Aquificia > Desulfurobacteriales > Desulfurobacteriaceae > Desulfurobacterium_B. The sequence continues at coordinate 11,426 of JAMOPR010000123.1, forward strand.
ACGATATCTCCTTCTTCTATTCCTTCTACCGCTTCTGGTGATTCAAATATCGGAAGACCGATGTTGATGCTATTTCTGTAGAAGATTCTCGCAAAAGACTTTGCTATTACTGCAGAAACACCTGCTGCTTTTATGGCTATTGGAGCGTGCTCTCTTGAAGAACCGCAGCCAAAGTTCTTGCCGGCAACGATGATGTCGCCCTTTTGAACTTTGTTGGGGAATTCTGGGTCTGCGTCTTCCATTACGTGCTTTGCTAATTCTTGAGGGTCTGAAGTGTTTAAGTATCTTGCGGGGATAATTTCGTCTGTGTTGATGTCGTCGCCGAATTTGAAAGCTCTTCCCTTTAAGGTTTCAGACATTTGTTCCTCCTGGAGAAATGAACTTGTTAGGGGAATTATAACTGGTGAATGGGGGGAGGTAAATGGGGTGGGGATTTTTTTGGGGAAAATAAAATGGAGCGGGCGACGGGATTCGAACCCGCGACCCTCAGCTTGGAAGGCTGATGCTCTAGCCAGCTGAGCTACGCCCGCTCGTTGGTTGCGGGGGCGGGATTTGAACCCGCGACCTTCGGGTTATGAGCCCGACGAGCTACCGGACTGCTCTACCCCGCGTCAGTGGTGGAGGGGGCAGGATTCGAACCTGCGTAGGCGTAAGCCGGCGGATTTACAGTCCGCTGCCTTTGACCACTCGGCCACCCCTCCACGTATGGTGCCGGCTGAGGGAGTCGAACCCCCGACCTGGTGATTACAAGTCACCCGCTCTAGCCAGCTGAGCTAAGCCGGCACTCATCGTGGACGCAGAATAATATAGGTTTTAGCTTGTAACTGTCAAGAGGTCTATTGCCGTTTTTACGGCTAACTGGAAGCTTTTTGGATTTGCTATGCCTTTGCCGGCTATGTCGTAGGCTGTTCCGTGGTCAACGGATGTTCTGATTACAGGAAGCCCTAACGTTACGTTTACAGAATTTCCAAAACCTAAAAGTTTTATCGGGATTAATCCTTGGTCGTGATACATACAGAGAACTACGTCAAATTCTCCTTTTACGGCTCTTACGAAAACGGTGTCTGAAGGGATAGGTCCTGCGGCGTTTATTCCTTCACTTTTTGCCTTTTCTACTGCTGGTGCGATTATTTTTATCTCTTCATCTCCGAATAGTCCGCCTTCGCCTGCGTGAGGGTTGAGGGCTGCAACGGCGATTTTGGGATTTTTGAGGGTTTTGTGGATGAGGCGGAGGGTGGTGAGGATTTTTTCTTCGGTGATGAGTTTGGGAACTTCCTTTAGGGCTACGTGGGTTGTTACCAAAACGACTTTTAGCTTTTCGTTTGCCAGCATCATTGCAAAGTTTTTTGTGCCGAAAAGATGAGCCAAGAATTCTGTGTGTCCAGGAAATTTAAAGCCTCCTTTCGCTGCAGTTTCCTTGTTTATGGGGAGGGTGACTATTGCTTTTATTTTTCCCTTTTTTGCGTCCTCTACAGCTTTTTTAATGTATTCTATTTGCGCTTTT
>JAMOPR010000124.1 GCA_027064485.1 Desulfurobacteriaceae bacterium
ATACTGGGGTGGCGTTAACTCCTGGTATAGATTTTGGAGAAAATGAAACGAACAAGTATGTAAGATTTTCTTACTGCACGGATGAAAACAAAATCATAGAAGGGTTAGAAAGGCTTTACAGGTATTTGAGGTAAGGGGGGAATTTTATCCCCCGAAAAATCTGTTGCACATTTCTTTTAGTCTCTTCTCTGCACCTTCCATAATATCTTTGATTATTTCTTCTGCAGTTTCTTCTTTATTAACGTAACCTACTACCTGACCTGCCATTACAGAACCCCATTCAACATCACCCTGTTCTGCGGCAAGTCTCAATCTGCCTCTTCCGAGTTCTTCAAGTTTTTCTTTTGGCGTCCCGGAGAATTCGAGTTCTGCAAATTTCTTAGTAAGTTTATTTTCAAGCAGTCTGACGGGATGTCCTGTGGTAATACCTGTAACTGTAACTTGATTAAAGCGCGCTTTGAGTATTTTCTCTTTATACTTGGGATGAACGTTGCACTCTTTAGCAGCTAAAAATCTTGTTCCCACCTGAATACCTTCAGCTCCCAAAGCAAAAGCTGCTGCTGCCTGTTCTCCTAAAGCGATGCCTCCAGCAGCAATTACAGGAATATTTACTGCTCTAACTATAGAAGGAATTAAAACCATAGTTGTTAGCTTTCCTATGTGTCCTCCAGCTTCCATTCCTTCGGCTATTACAGCGTCAACGCCTATCCTTTCCATTCTTTTAGCCAACGCATCACTGGCAACAACGGGAATAACTTTTATTCCTTTTTCTTTAAAAGCAGGAATGTATTTGCCGGGATTTCCTGCTCCGGTAGTTACGACCGAAACTTCCTCTTCAAGGCAGACGTTTATTATCTCTTCTGCGTTTGGCATCATGAGCATTATGTTAACGCCAAAGGGCTTATCGGTAAGTTCCTTACATTTTCTAATTTCTTCTCTCAGTTCATCGGCACTTCTGCTTCCGCCGGCGATAATTCCGAGACCTCCGGCGTTTGATACTGCTGCTGCTAATTCCGCATCGGCTATCCAAGCCATTCCCCCCTGCAGTATGGGATATTCAATTCCTAAAATTTCACATACCCTCGTTTTGAGCATTTCTCTCCTCCAGTTTCAGCAGTAAGTCAATTATAATTTTATGATGCAAGAACCCCAGGTAAATCCTCCTCCAAAAGCAACGAGAAGGACTAAATCTCCTTTTTTTGCGGCGCCGCTTTTGATGGCTTCATCTAAAGCTATGGGGATGGAAGCAGCGCTTGTATTGCCGTATTTATTGAGATTAATGAATACTTTACCTTTTTCTATTCCTAACCTTTCGGCTACGGCGTTTATTATTCTAACGTTAGCTTGGTGGGGGATGAGAAGAGAAATATCTTTAGGTGAAACGTCGGTTTTTTCAAGAACTCTCTTTGCAGATTCAACCATGGTTCTGACAGCTACTTTAAAAACTTCGTTTCCCTTCATTTTGAGGTAGTAGGGAGGAGATTCGTTACTTCCAACAGAGTTAACGTAGAGAAGGTTGCCGTAGTTTCCATCTGCTCCAAGGTCAAAACCTAATATTCCTTCATCTTGAGATTTTTCCAGCAGAACAGCTCCAGCGCCGTCTCCGAAGAGAATACATGTGGTTCTGTCGTTCCAGTCAAGAATTTTTGAGAACCTCTCTGCTCCTACGATAAGTGCTCTGGAGATGTTTTTGCTTCTCATTATTGAATCGGCTACGTAAAGGGCGTAGATGAATCCGGTGCAGGCAGCTGATATATCGAAAGCTATGGAATTTTTATTTTTAAGGAATGCCTGTAATTTGCAAGCTGTAGAGGGAAAGAAGGCATCAGGTGTGGCTGTGGCGACAATGATAAGTCCAAGCTCTTCCGGCTTTAAACCAGAGATATTTAGGGAGGCTTTATAGGCTAACTCTGCTGTTGTTTCCTCTTTGCTTATTCTTCTTTCCTTTATGCCCGTTCTTGTTGTTATCCATTCGTCGGACGTTTCTACCATTTTTTCAAGGTCGTGGTTGGTGAGGATTTTTTCAGGAAGGTAAGAGCCAGTTGAGACTACTTTTATTCCCATTTTCCTACCCGTATTTTTCTAAATTCTCTTCTATATGGCTGTTTAAATTACTTTCTGCGAATTGGCAAGCTATTCTTATAGCGTTTTTTATGGCTTTGGCGTTCGAACTTCCGTGAGATATTATAACAGGTGCTTTAACACCGAGTAGTGGAGCACCGCCCCATTCAGCGTAGTCTATTCTTTTCTTGAAGCTCTTTACAGCAGGTTTTAAGGTTATGGCACCTAAACGGGAGATGAAGTGTTTTTCTATTTCTTCTTTTAATACTTTGGCTAAAACTTTTGCAAGGCTTTCGCTGAGCTTAAGTGCAACGTTGCCGACAAATCCGTCACACACGATTACATCAAAGTTACCGGAATAGATGTCTCTTCCTTCTGCGTTGCCGACGAAATTGAGACCTTTTTTAGAGGCTTGTTTTAATAACTTATAGGCTTCTTTTGTTAATTCGTTTCCTTTGGTTTCCTCTTCGCCGATGTTGAGGAGACCAATGCGGGGATTTTCATCGCCTAAAACGTATTTGGCATAAGCTTCACCCATCACGGCAAACTGCAAGAGGTGCCGGGGTTTGCAGTCAACGTTAGCACCAACATCAAGCAAAAAAGTGTATCCCTTTAGGTTTGGAAGTATAGTTGATATAGCTGGTCTTTCTACTCCTTTTAACCTTCCGAGGGAAAAGAGAGAGATAGCCATAACTGCACCGGTGTTTCCTGCGCTGACAAACGCGTCGGCTTTTTTGTCTTTAATTAGAGACATTCCGATGTGAATTGAGGAATTTCTTTTTTTAAGAGCTCTTGAAGGTTGTTCATCCATGGAGACGGATTCCGGTGCATCAACTATTTTTATGAGATTGTCAGAGTAAGAATATTTGGATAATTCTTTTTCTATAAGTTCTTTCTTTCCCGTTAGAATTACTTCTATCCCTAACTCTTTTGCCGCCTGAACTGCCCCTCTTACAGGAACTTGGGGGGCATTGTCACCCCCCATGGCGTCCAGAACCACCCTCATTTACTCTTCTACCTCGATTACTGTCTCTCCTTTGTAGTAACCGCAATACTTGCACACTCTGTGCGGGAGCTTAGGTTGGAGACAGTTTGGGCAGGTTGAAATTGCGGGCATTTTGGCTTTCCAGTGTGTCCTTCTTTTGTCCCTTCTCGTTCTTGAAACCTTTCTCTTTGGAACTGCCATTTTACTTCTCCTTTGAAAATTTGTCTTTGAGAATTTTAAGTTTTTCCCAGCGTTTATCAACGGTAGGTTTACTTTTCTCGACCTCCTCTTCCTCTTCTTCTACATTTGGTAGTTGGCAGTTTTCACTGCACAGGGGTTTAACCGGTAAGTTGAGCATAATCTGTTCTTCAACTACTTCTGCGAGGTCGAGGACGTCGGAATCGGAAAACTTTACATCGAGTTCAGAAGACTTTATCTCTCCACCTGTGATTTCGGAAGTAGGTAGTAACTTGTATTTGAAATCTTTGTCTATCTTGTGCATGTATTTTTTGTTGCACCTGCTACAGGTTAGTTCCACTTCTCCTTTTATGTTACCCTCTAAATCATATCCAACAGGTTTTTTTGTGATTTCGATGTGGAGTTTAAAAGAAGAAGCTTTGGAAACCTCTTCTTCTGGAAGGTGCATAATAGAGGACTGTATTTCTGTGTCTATTTTAATAGGTTCTTTGGCAGTAACTTCGTTAAGATTTACTTTCCTCTTCATGACTCTTCACCTGTGATAATATTGATACAAAATTTGAAGCATAAAGTTATGCTTTAAAACGGACTTTGCAAATCGTATTATACTTCCTAACTTTAAAAGGCACTTTTAATGAAAAAAAGGAGGCTATCTTGAAAAAGTCAATTTTTGCTCTATCAGTTTTCCTGACGGTTTCTTCTCTATCTCTGCACGCTGAGGAAAGTTCAAAAGTTGTTGCTGAGGTAAATGGTATAAAAATTACCGAGCAGCAGCTTGATGAGGCTTTAAAAGCTGTCCCTCCAAATATGAAGAGTGTGCCGAATCTGAGGAGTATGGTATTGGAGAATCTCATTAAGGAAGATTTGCTTTATTCTCAGGCATTGAAAGAGAACCTTGAGAATGACCCCGAGGTGAGAAAAGCTATTGAGATGGCAAAGAAGAGGATACTGATACTTTACTTGCTCAAAAAGCACGTAAAACCTTCTGATGTAAAGGTAAGTGATGCTGAAGTTAAGGCTTTCTATGAGAAGAACAAGAAAATTTTTAGCGTAAACGGAAAACCTGTAGATTTTAAGTCTTTAGAGCCAAGGCTTAAAGAGGCTTTATTGGAAAATAAACGTAAAGAAGCTTACATAAAGAGTTTAAACGATTACATTAACAAGCTGAGGGCTTCGGGTAAGGTTAAGGTGTTTACTGCTAAATAATGGCTATATCCGTTTTTGGAGGGAGTAGTTATGAGCAGGAAGTTAGTGATACTGGCTATTTTTTCACTGCTTTTTTCTGCACCTGCCGTTGCCAAAATCGTAGATTACATAGCTGCGATTGTTAATGGACAACCTATCCTTTACAGTGAAGTGGTAAAGTTTGCAAAGGAAAACGGCATTGAAGATTTGGAAGAAGCGCGGGATAAAGTAATAGAAAGAAAAATCCTCCTCACCCAAGCCCAATCCAAAGGTTTAAAAGTAACCGACAAAGAACTTAATGCAGCTTTAGAAGATTTAGCAAAGAGAAGTGGTGCAAAGAGCATAGAAGATTTTAAAAAGATGCTCCAGTCTCAGGGTATATCTTTTGAGGACCTCAAGGAGAATTTAAGGGAACAGCTACTGATAGCTAAACTAATCGCAAAGGATGTAAAGTCTAAAATCAAAGTGTCGGATGTAGAAATTAAAAAAATCTGCAGTAGTTTAAAATCTCATCCTGTAAGAACTGTTTACTACATATACACAAGGACTGAAGACAAAGCTCAAAAAGCTCTTGAGCTTTTAAAGCAAGGAGTTCCTTTCGAGAAAGTAGCGAAAGAGCTTTCGGAAGACCCTGTTACGGCTCAAAACGGAGGATACGTAGGGGAGGTAACAAAGGGGTCGTTGATAAAACCTCTCGATATAGCTGTATGGTCAATAAGTCCGGGAACTTACAAATTGGTGCAGACGAAAAACGGTTATTACATTGTTTTTGTTAAGTCGGAAAAGTTGCCTTCCTGCAATGAAGAGGAAATTAAGAAGCGTCTTTTTGTTCAGAAATTTCAGAAAGCGCTCAAAGAATACGTTGATAAACTAAAGAGAACTGCAAGCGTTAAAGTTTACATGTAAATCGGGAGGAAGTTTCTTGGTTACGGTGAAGCTAAAACCGATTGAGGAGATACTAAAATACCTGAAAAAAGAGTGGAACGTTGGAATAGTTGGGTGTGAAATCGGTTCATCGAGATGTAAAAACGGCGGACTCAGGGAAGCAAAAAAGCTGGCTGAAGTTTTAGCACTTAACGGTTATACCGTAGCCTTTATATCCTCGCCGGGTGGAACCTGTATTTTGGAAAGACTTAAAAAAAATATTCTTAGGGACATAGAAGAAAAATGTGATGTGGTGGTTTCTTTAGCCTGCGGAGCCGGAACGCAGGTATTGGCGGAAAACCTTGACATTCCAGTAATAACCGGCGTTGATACTCTTTTCATTGGAGCGGAGACAGACAGTTACACTTTTAAAGAATACTGCATTGCTTGCGGCAATTGCATCATTTCCTCAACTGGGGGAATATGCCCGGTAGCAAGATGCCCGAAATCACTTTTAAACGGTCCGTGCGGCGGAGCTATTAATGGAAGGTGTGAAGTAGATTCATCTATGCCGTGCATTTGGTATGTCATTGAAAAGAGAATGGAAGAGTTAGAGACCATTGCAAGTCTCAAATTGCCTCAACCTCCGGCTGACCATTCCAAGTTTATCCATCCGCGAGAATTAAAGGTGGAGGACTGAATTGACTCTACACGAAAAGCTTTCCAGCGGTAAGTTTGTTATAACTGCTGAAATAGCTCCTCCGCGGGGAACAGAATGGAAGAAGGTAATAGAGGAGATTGAACCGCTCCGCGGCAGGGTGGATGCTTTTAACGTAACCGATTGTCAACGTTCAATGCTCAGGATGTCTTCAATAGCAATGTCAAAAATCCTGTTGGACAGCGGGTTTGAGCCTATTCTGCAGTTGACTTGTAGGGATAGAAACAGGATTGCTCTTCAATCGGAGCTTTTAGGTGCAGCTGCTTTGGGTATTAGGAATGTTTGTTTGATGACGGGGGATTTTACTACTTTGGGAGATGTTCCTCAGGCGAAACCCGTTTTTGATTTAGATTCGGTTCAGTTAATAAAGAGCGTCAGTGATATGAACAGGGGAAAGCTCATAAATGGAAAAGATTTAGATGAACCAACTTCCTTTACCATAGGTGCTGTTTTTAATCCGTTTGCCGGTCCGAAAAGACTTCAGGTTTGGAAACTTGAGAAGAAGATAAGAGCCGGTGCAGTTTTTATACAGACTCAGCCCGTTTATGATGTGAAGACAGCAAGAGAAGTGGCGGAAACGATTAAAGATTTGGGAGGTAAAGCGATAATAGGGCTTTTACCTATCAGAAGCGTTAGAATGGCTAATTTTATGGAGAAGCTTAATCCGGGCTCCGTTCCGACCGATTTGAGAAGGGCTGTAGAAAAGGCTGAAAATCCGGCAGAATACGGGTGGAAATATACGATTGATTTGGCAAAAGCAATATCGGAGTTTGCTGACGGCATTCACTTTATGTTGGTAGGAAAGATAGAGGAGTTGGCAGATTTCATAACATACCTGCGGAATAATCACGGGAGAAACGAATGAAGGGAAAGCTTCCCGTTCACGTTGGGATTATAATGGACGGCAACGGCAGGTGGGCTACAAAGAGAGGGCTGCCGAGGATAGAAGGTCACAGGAAAGGGGCGGAGGTTACCGAAAAGATAGTAAAAGCGGCAAGCAACTTAGGTATTAAATTCCTTTCCCTGTATGCTTTTTCTACGGAAAATTGGAAGAGACCTAAGGAAGAGGTAGAGTTTCTTTTTAATCTTATGTATGAATACGTTAATTCCCGACTTCACTTATTTTTGGAAAACAACGTAAAGTTTAGAACTATAGGAAGGTTGTGGGAGCTTCCCGAATACTTACAGGAAGGTTTTAAATCAATAGAGGATAAAACCAGCCACTGCACCGGGATGACAGCCGTTTTTGCTGTAAACTACGGTGGGAGGCAGGAGATAATAGATGCCATAAACAGAATGATAAGGAACAAAGAGCAAAACGTTACTATGGAGACTTTGCAGAAGTATCTTTACATGCCGGAGCTACCCGATGTTGATTTAATAATAAGGACGAGCGGTGAAATGAGGATTTCCAACTTTTTATTGTGGCAGTCCTCTTATGCCGAGCTCTGGTTTACAAAAACTTTGTGGCCCGACTTTACTGAAGAGGAGTTTTTTGAAGCAATTGAAGATTTTAAGAGGAGAGATAGGAAGTTTGGTGGAATAAAATGAAGGAAAGGCTTTTAGGTTCTTTACTCGTTGTTGGTTACGCTTTGCTTCTCTACTTTTCCTCAAAAGAAATTTATCACCTTCTTGTGTATTTATTGGGATTTGCCTGCATTAGCGAATCTTTCAGAATTAGCAGAAGTTTGGAAGAAAGCTATTTTTTTGGTTTGATTCTGTTTTCGCTTCTCTACTCTTTAGGAGTAAATTTCCCTCACCTTCTTACTGTATTTCCGCTTATTTCAATTCTTTTCCTTTTTGCCGCCGAGATTGTTAGTAAAGGAAAGGTAGAAGAAACTTTCTATTCTGTAGTTTTGATGTTTCTATACATACTTGTAGGTATAACATCTATTGGGTGTCTTGATAAAAAATTTTTTCTGCTCTTGCTTTCCATTGTATGGGCTACAGACACGTTTGCCTATTTGACCGGTAAGTTCTTCGGGAGAAGGAAATTAGTTCCTTCGGTAAGTCCTAAGAAAACGGTGGAAGGAGCCTTAGGCGGAACGTTGGGGGGTGCAATCACAACGGTAGTAATATCAAAGCTTTTAGGCATTCCTTTAAATTACTTACAGATACTTGTAATTTTGTTTTTAACGGTGATTGCCCAGTTGGGAGACTTGTTTGAGAGTTTTTATAAGAGGACTTTTGGGGTAAAGGATTCGGGTAAAATCCTCCCCGGCCACGGCGGAGTTTTGGACAGGCTTGATAGCAGTTTGGCAGTTGCACCTTTTCTCTTTTTAATAGGAGGTGGAGCGTGAAAGTAGAAATCGGGCACGGTTCTGGAGGTAAACTAACCAAGGAACTTATAGATAGGGTGTTTTTAAAGTATTTTGACTTTCCAGAGCTTAAGTCCCTTCAGGATGCAACGGTTTTACCTGTAGAAGGAGAGAAAATTGGTATAACGACCGATTCTTACGTGATTCGCCCCCTTTTCTTTCCGGGAGGAAACATAGGAAAGCTCAGCATTTGCGGAACCATAAATGATTTAACCGTTTCAGGTAATGTGCCCCTTTACGTTTCTGTAGGTTTCATAATCGAAGAGGGAACAGACTTTGAAATTTTGGAGAAAATAGCTGAATCTATGGCTGAAACTGCTGTGAAAAGTAACGTAAAGATTGTGGCAGGTGATACTAAAGTAGTGGAACGGGGCAAGTGTGATGGCGTTTACATAAACACTACCGGAGTAGGAAAAAACGTAAGGAATTTGTCCCCTTTGAACGCTCGGGAGGGAGACGTAGTAATAGTAACAGGTTTTATCGGTGACCACGGTATAGCCATTTCTCTGGCAAGGGAAGAGTTTGATGTAGAAACAGGTGTTTTGAGCGATTGTGCTCCGCTAAATAGCCTTCTTGTTCCGCTGTTTGAAATTCCTACGCTTCGCTGGATGAGAGACCCTACAAGAGGCGGTCTTGCAACCGTTTTGATTGAATTTTCCGAAAGTAGCGGTTTGGGAGTAAAGCTTTACGAAGATAAGATTCCCGTAAGGGAAGAAGTTAGATTTGTGTGTGATATGTTGGGATATGACCCGCTTTACCTTGCAAACGAGGGTAAAGCTGTGATAGTTGTGGGTAGAGAGGATGCAGAAAAAACGCTTGAGATACTTAAATCGCACGAACTGGGCAAAAACGCAGAGATAATAGGTGAAGTGACAGGTGACGGAAGCGTTCAGTTGATAACTTCTATAGGGGGAGTTCGCCGATTGGAGCTTTTGGAAGAAGACCCGCTACCGAGGATTTGCTGATGTGGCACTACGCTAAGATTGTTGTTGTTTCATACTTGATGGTTCTGCTTGTAGCTTGTTTTGATAGAAAGTTTGATGTAGGTTTTTGGAAGGAACTTTTGCGTTCTTCGATTCTTTCCCTTTTGCAACTTGTTACTGTCGGTTTTGTCATTCTCTTTCTGTTGAAGTTGAAGCTGAACTGGGTCAATTTCGCAATAGTTTTGCTGTTTTTCGTGAACGCTTCTGTGATTTCTACTCGGCGGTTTGAATTCAAGGGTTATCCGAGGAAGTGGGGATTTTTCATAACCTTTCTTTCAATATCTGTAATGTCTGTTGTGTCGTTGGGGCTTTTATACGTGTCCGGCATACTCCACTTTAAAGCCAACAGCCTTATACCGCTGGCTGGCATAGTTACTGCTGCGGGAATGAGGAGTTTGTCTTTGAGTTATAAGTATCTCAAAACGAAGTTGCGCGATTTGGAAGAGGTGATTTTAGGAATGGCTGCTCTTGGTGCTTCTGACGCTCAGGTGTTTCACTTCATATTTAGAGAATTAATAGACGATATTACTGTTCCCATAAGGGATATGTTGCGTTCAGCTGGGATAGTGCATATACCCGGTGTGATGGTCGGTTTGTTGTTGGCTGGCACTATTCCTATTAAGGCTGCTTTGGTTCAGTTTGCCGTTTTATCAACTATGGTTTTCCAATTTACTTTTGTTCCTACGATAGCGCTTTTTACGCTGGTGAAAAAGTTCGGAGTAAAGATTGAAAGCGGAGGAGTGAATTGAAGAGGGAAAGGATAAAGGAGCTGGTTAGCTTGATTCATGAGATTAGCCCAAAGGATAGGAAGATAAAAATTATGAACGTGTGCGGTTCTCATGAACATACGATAACTTACAGCGGAATGAGAAGCCTAATGCCTGAAAATATTGAGCTGATTCCTGGTCCTGGGTGTCCGGTGTGCGTGTGTTCTGAAAGCGATGTTATAAACGCCATAAGGCTTTCTCAGAGGGATGATACGATTTTGGTAACCTACGGAGATATGTTGAGGGTTCCTACGAAAGAGGGTTCTATACGAAGTAGCGGTAGAAACTATAAGATGGTGTCAGCTCCCCATGAAGTATTGAAAATAGCCAAGGAGAATCCTGAAAAAAACGTAGTTTTCTTTTCCATAGGTTTTGAGACTACTACTGCTCCTACTGCTGCGTTGATAGAGATGGGACTGCCTGAAAATGTAACGATACTTACATCTCAAAAACTTACGCCGGAAATTATGGAGGTTTTGGTAAAGGATGAAGAGGTAGGAGTTGATGCCTTTATCGCTCCAGGGCACGTTTCTGCAATAGTGGGTGCTAATGCGTGGAGGATTTTTCCTGAAGAGTATGGTATTCCAACAGTAGTTGCAGGTTTTGAACCTGATAATTTGCTTTTGGCAATACTTAGAATTCTCTATCAATTAAGGGAAGGAAGAGCTGAGCTTGAGAACGTTTATAGGGGAGTAGTAAGACCGGAGGGAAACGTGAAAGCCCAGGAATTGATGTATAAGTATTTCGAGAAAGCTGATGTTAATTGGAGGGGTATAGGTTTAATTCCTAAGTCTGGGTTGGAGTTTCGCAAAGAATATGACAATATTAACGCTAAAAAGGTGTTTAATTTACCCGAAATAAAGGAAGAAAAAGTTAAAGGTTGCATCTGCGATAAAATTGTTTTAGGGAAAGCTTATCCTAACGAATGTAAGTTGTTTGGTAAAGTCTGCACTCCTTCAAATCCAAAAGGTCCCTGCATGGTTTCTATGGAAGGAGCGTGCAACATCTGGTATAGGTTTGGAAGGTAGTTTAGAAGGGAAAACCGAAAGAGATGTGAAGTCTGCCCCTTCCTTGACCCTGAACTTCTTTTAGTTTGTATCCGTAATCTATGCGCAGGGGACCTACAGGAGTAATGTATCTGAATCCTACTCCTATAGAGGAATACCAGTTGCCGAGCGAAAAATCCCCCCTCTCCTCAAACACCTTTCCGCTGTCGTAAAATATGGCTCCCTGCACTGTTTGGGTAAAGTTATACCTAACTTCGCAGCTGAATAGCCCGTAAGCTTTTCCTCCTACGTAGTTACCCTTTGAATCGGTAGGAGATATAGTTCCGTATTTGTATCCTCTAACGCTTTCAGCTCCTCCTAAAAAGAATCTATCCTGAACGGGAACGTGACTTCCTTCGATAGGCTGAATGAACCCGGCTCCTTCTCTCAGTGCCAGTGTAGTTTTTTCCGTTAACGGAAACAGCTTCAGCATTTTCTCTTCAATTAGCCAGTAGTCTGTATCTCCTCCCAGAATTTTGCCGGTGAAAGAAGTAAATAGCTGAATAAGGTAGCCTTTTCGGGGATTTTTTTCATTATCCCTCTTGTCGTATCTTTGTAGATAAAAAACGGTTCTTTTAACAAACTCCTTTTTTTCGTGGATGGAGGTATCCTTTATGGATTCTCTCGCTATTTCCATTCCGAAGCTTTGAAATGTAGCTTTTGAAGCTTGTCTTTCAAAAGCGAACCTGTAAAAGATTTTGTCAGTGGTAAAGCTTTCAAATATCTGTTCTTTCTTTACTATTGAGTAGGAAGTATCGTAACGTTTAAACGGAAATGCAGCTTTGCTCATTTTAAAAACTGCGTCGTAACCTTCTTTCTGCCTGTAGTTGCCAAAGAGGAAGTATTTTATTCCCAGTCCAAAAGGAGAGGTTGAAGAAACAAATCCGTTCGCAACGTATCCCGAGTCTGTTCCAAACCCCATAAACCCCTTAGCGTGCAGTAGGGAAGCTTCCTTTAGAGAAATTACTTCATTGACAGTGCCGTTCACAGGATAGTTGTTTATTGAAACCATTGAGAATAATCTGGTGTTGGCAAGTTTTGAATATTGCTTGATAATGGCTTTTTCTCTGTAAGTATCTCCTGGATGTATGTCAATTAGGCTTTTTATCCAGCGTAAATTGGTTCTTTCCAGTCCTTTAACGATTACGAATCCGAAAAACTTTTTGGTTCCAGGATGGACATAAATGGAGAGGGAGACGAGGATTTTCTTTTTTCCAGCTTTGAAGTGTTCGTTGGCGGTCACTTCAACTTCGGAAAATCCGGCTTTTTTGTAGCAGTTTCTTATCTTTTCTGTAAATTCGTTTAAGAAGTTTTTTGTGTAAACGATTGGAAGTTGAAGTTCTTTTAAAGATGAGCAGTCTAAAGAATCTCCCCACACTTTTATAGATGTTAGCCAGTAACGCTTTCCCTTTTCAACGTTAATTTTTAATTCTCCCGACGGAGAAACAGTGTAGGATACTTTGGCACTTAAAAATCCTTTTTTTCTGAGGGAACTTTTTATTTCGGTTATGACTTTTTTAATTTCGCTTTGAGAGAATGGTTTACCTATTAGGGATTTAAAGAGTTTTTTAAACTTTTGTGGAACTACTTTTTTAACTATTACCTCTTTACCTTCGTTTATTTCAAACGTGATTACTATGCTGTCTTTTTCTCTTTTTGAGGAAACGTTAACTTTAACGAAGGGAAACCCGTTGTTTTTGTAAAACTTTACAATATTTTCTTTAGAGCGTTC
>JAMOPR010000125.1 GCA_027064485.1 Desulfurobacteriaceae bacterium
TGTCATTGAAGCACCGGAAATTGCTGCAAAGGCTAAGCCCGGGCAGTTTGTTATCGTAAGAGTTACGGCGAAAGGTGAAAGAATTCCTCTTACCATTGCCGAAAAAGACCCAGAGGCGGGAACAATAACCTTAATGGTTCAGAGAGTTGGGAAAACTACTTTCCACCTTTCCTGCTTTGAAGAGGGTAACTGCATAAGAGACGTTGTGGGTCCTTTAGGAAAGCCTACCCACATAGAAAAGTGGGGGCACGTTGTAGCAGTTGGTGGCGGTTTGGGACTTGCACCTATTCACCATATTTGTCAGGGCGTTAAGGAAGCGGGTAATGAGCTCACCGTTATTATGGGATTCAGAAAGAAGGAGCTTATTTTCTGGGAAGATAAGATGAAGCTTTTGGCAGACAGGGTAATCATTACAACTAACGATGGTTCTTATGGAATGAAGGGGCTTGTTACCGATGCCCTTCAAAAGCTCATTGACGATGGAGAAAAAATAGACATGGTTATATGTGCAGGACCGGTGCCTATGATGAAGGCAGTTGCAGACCTTACTAAAAAATACAACATCCCGACGGTTGCTTCCCTCAACCCCATAATGGTTGATGGAACGGGAATGTGCGGCGCGTGCAGAGTAACTGTTGGCGGTGAAACCAAGTTTGCTTGCGTAGACGGACCTGAGTTTGACGCTCATCAAGTTGATTTTGATGAGCTTATGAACAGGTTAAAGATGTTTAAGGACCTTGAAAAAGTTGCAATGGAGAGATTCCAAGAGAAACACTGTGGTTGTAAGAGGGGGCAATAATGGCTAAAAAGGAAATCATAAAGAAGAGAGTTCCGGTTCCTGAAAGAGACCCTCAGGAAAGGATAAAAGATTTTAAAGAAGTTAAGTTGGGTTACAGCCCTCAGCTTGCAATGGAAGAGGCTAAGCGCTGTATTCAATGTCCAAATTCTCCGTGCGTTAAGGCTTGTCCCGTTAACGTGCCGATTCCCCAGTTTATAAAACTCATTGCAGAGGGTAAATTTGTAGAAGCGGCAAGGAAGATTAAAGAAGAAAACATTATGCCTTCTGTTTGTGGAAGGGTTTGCCCGCAGGAGATTCAGTGTGAAGGTGCTTGCGTTGTAGGTAAAGTAGGAGACCCTGTAGCAATCGGAGCGCTGGAAGCCTTTGCAGGAGACCACGAAGCGTCCGTTGGATATGAAAAGTTTGAAATAAAGGAAAAGACAGGAAAGAAAATTGCAATAGTTGGTTCAGGTCCGGCAGGTATAGCCTGTGCTGCAGACCTTGTAAAGTGGGGACACGACGTTACCATATTTGAAGCTCTTCACGAACCGGGTGGCGTTTTAGTTTACGGTATTCCCGAATTCAGGCTTCCAAACGAAACTGTTAAAAGAGAACTTGATTTCCTTTTGGATTTAGGCGTTAAGCTTAAAGTTAATTTTGTTGTTGGAAAAACAAAAACGATTTATGAACTCCTTGAAGAGTTTGATGCAGTTTTTATCGGTTCTGGTGCGGGACTTCCATACATGCTAAACATTGAAGGTTTAAACCTTAACGGCGTTTACTCTGCAAATGAGTTTTTAACAAGAGTAATCTTTATGGGTGCAAATAAGTTTCCCGAATATGATACTCCAATCTTTACAGGTAAAAGGGTTGCTGTAATCGGTGGTGGTAACACCGCAATGGACGTTGCGAGAACTGCAAAAAGGCTTAAAGGGGTTGAGGAAGTTTACATAATCTACCGCCGTTCAGAAGCAGAAATGCCTGCAAGGGTTGAAGAAGTAGCGCACGCCAAAGAAGAGGGCGTAATCTTCAAAACGCTTACAAATCCTGTTAGATTCATCGGTGAAAATGGTTGGCTTAAAGCGATTGAATGCGTGAAGATGGAGCTTTCTGAACCTGACGAATCTGGAAGGAGAAGACCTGTTCCTATTCCCGGTTCAGAATTTACAATAGAGGTTGATACGGTTGTAATGGCAATTGGACAAGGACCGAACCCCGTTGTTGTTGATGGTGTTAAGGAAATTAGGAGAGGAAAGAAAGGCGAAATAATTGTTGACCCGGAAACGCTCATGACAGACCTTCCGGGTGTATTTGCAGGTGGTGATGTTATTCACGGTGGTTCAACTGTTATCATAGCTATGGGCGACGGCAGGAAAGCAGCTAAAGCCATTCACGAATATGTAATGAGCAAATGATTGAGATACTTAACGTTGAAGAAGCCCTCGGCACTTTGACGCCGGGGGTTTTTCTTTTTAGAGAAAACAGGTTTACTGCTGCTGTTAAAGTAAGTGGCAAAATTTTTAAGGCTCACATTGCGGATACCGGTAGGCTTAAAGAACTGCTGTTAAAAGGTTCTCCCGTAGTGTTGGCTCCCAATCCTAAAGGTAAGCTTGATTTTAAGTTAGTGGGGATAAAAAGTGAAAATGAATGGGTGTTGATAAATACTTCCCTTCACTC
>JAMOPR010000126.1 GCA_027064485.1 Desulfurobacteriaceae bacterium
TAAACGAATAAACTCAACTTCATCTAACAAGTAATTACAACATGGCTGACAGAAGTTGAATCTAAAAGAAGCAGTAAAAAACAAATTTCAAAATGTAGGAGAGGTAAAGGAGAATTTCATCCATCCTCTTTACATTAAGATTTCATCGTCTATAATCCACACCACTTTTTTTATGAAGGATTACGAAATCAATTCTTTTTATCACCTTTTCTTTGCAGAAAGAGAAACACTAACAGAAGAAATGCTTGAAGAAGAAATAAAACTACTCTTTAGGAAAAAAAAGACTTTTTTATCTATTCCGCCAGACCATTATCGTTCAACCGTGGTTCTGGTAGTAGAAACAGAAAAGTTTACAGGCAGTAAACTTCCATCAAAAGTAAAACACCTGTGGTTCGGGATAAGAGGAAGTTTAGAGTTTTTAACCGTTGTCGTAAATGGCAGAACAATTTTAATTGATAGCAAGTGGAAAGAAAGAGTAGAGTGGATTTTCAAAGGTTTAGAAGGATGGACTTTAAAGAGCTTTACCTAATCATAGTAAGTGCAATCACCTTCGGATACGTTACCGCAGCGGTTTTAGTTGAAACCAACGTTGTTAACTGGATAGGACTGAAAACGCTGAAGCTTTCACGCTTTGGCATACACCCCAAACTCACAAACATTCCGGTAATCTACCTCGTATCTCCAAGAGCTGCTCACATAACTGCTTCAGAACTGCTTAAAAAAGGCGAAATAAAGCCGGTTGACCTCTACTTGGCAATTTTAGCCTCAAACTTTCCAATGAGGCTGATGTTCCTTTACAGGTATTACCTACCCGTTCTACTGCCCTTAATAGGCTCAATAGCCGTTTACTATGCGCTTTTAAGGCTTTTTTTCGATATTGTAGTTTTAGCGTGCGTATCCATTGTAGGAAGGATAAGGTATAGAAACCTTAACGTTCAAGTTTATCAACCTCAAAGCGCAGAGATAACGTTTTCTTTCAACAAAATAGTGAAAGGAACAATAAGAGGGTTAAAAGAAAGCGGGCTTTTCATCTTAAAGTTTACGCCCCTGTTTGTAGCTATAATCTTTTTGATTAACAACGGGGCTATGGACTGGCTAACCGTAAAACTAAAACCGTTTTTAGGGTTGATGGGATTTACTCCTCTTGAGATAACCTACATAACAACGGCTGCTATAAGCCCGCCAGTAGCTTACGGTTTAATAAGGGTAATGGTAGAGAAAGGGGAAACGATAAACCGCATATTGGGAACTATGGCAGTAGGGAATGCAATGTTTTCCCTCCTGCGTAGCTGGTGGAACTACTTGCTGCCATACTATTTAGGACTCTATCCTTTAAGAATAACAATAGCATTGCTGTTGCTCCAGGCTGGACTACCTATTATTTATAACTTTACCGTTGGAATAGCTTTAATCAGGTGGTAGCATGAACGGGGTAAAAGCTGTAGTATATGAACTCAAGAAATTTTCAGAACTGAAAGAAGATTGGGTCATTTTGGTAGAAGGGAAAAGAGACGTTAAAGCGCTTAAAAAATTGGGTATAGAAAACGTTGTTGAAATGAAAGGGCAAAGTTATCATACGATTGCGGAAGAAATTTCAAAAAATAAAAAAGGGGTAGTGCTGCTAATGGATTTTGATGAGCATGGGGAGAGGATTTTCCAGAAACTACAAAAAATCCTCCCCACCTACGGTCTCAAAACCGACACCTACTTTAGAGAAAGGCTGAAAAAAACCGGCATAAAATACATAGAAGATATAGACCGTTGGGTGCTATAAACTAAAACTCAAATATGAGAGAAAAATCAAACTCAAAACTGCACTTGCCTAAATCAAACTTAACTTTCTCATTCGTAGCGTCGCAAACCTTAACGTATCGTCCGTCTTTCAACTCATAAACCTTTGCAATTCTTTCTTTTGGGTCAACAATAACGTAGTAATTCACTCCCTCTCTCTCGTAAAGCCTGAACTTAACTTCCCTGTCCTTAAGAGCCGTAGATTCAGAAAGAACTTCAAAAATGAGAGAAGGAGTCTTCGTTATATACGGTTTATCCTCCAATTCATAACACACAACAAGGTTATCAGGCTGAACCACCGTATCTTCGCTTATCTTCCAATCAACAGGAAGGAGAGCCCTGCATTCTTTACACTCTTTTAACACTTCTTTAAGCTGCCAAGCTATGTTACCACTTACTATTTGATGCTTCCAGCTGGGAGAAGGAGACATCGCATAAGGAACACCTTCTATAAGCTCCCATTTACCTTCCCAATTCTTGTAATCTTCATAAGTGTATCTTGGATACTCGTTAAAACTAACTATTCCCATTTTTTCTCCAAAGAAATCATTACCCACTTATATTATAGGTATTTTCTTCATCTGCTACAATTTAAACCGATAAGCTCAACAACTGGAGGAGTAATGGAAGAGAAGGAGTTGGAGGCGGGGATTTT
>JAMOPR010000127.1 GCA_027064485.1 Desulfurobacteriaceae bacterium
ATTCCCAAAAGAAGAAGCAGGGAAATATACCGAATTTCTATTAGGCAAATATTTCTACCTCTGTTTTATACTAAGCGTGCTATCCATAACAAGCTTCTATCTTTTAATAAAGGACAATCTATCCTTTGCATCTGCCCTCAACGTTCTTTTCCTCCTTATATCAGGAATGCTAAACTTCATAAATGGCTTTTACCTATATCCAAAAGCTGTTAAATTGAAAGTTGAATACTACAAAACCGGAAATAAAACCAAATACAATTCTTTTTTAAAAATCCACAAAGTCTCCATCATATTAAACTCTATCACGTTGTTGTGTCTATTAATGATATTAGGGATAACCTCTTTATTCTTAACTTTCTAAAGGAGCAAAGGATGACATTTAAACAAACAGTTTACTCATTTTTAGTGGCACTCATAGTTGTAGCAGTAACCTTATTCGCGCTTCAAAACTTTCAGGACGTAAACGTTGCCATTCCTTTTGTTGGTGTTTTTCATACCAAACTCTTTGTAGTAATTGTTTTCTCCTTCCTTGCAGGCTTTTTAACTGCTGGTATTCTATCGCTACTACTTAAAATCATTACGCTTCCAGAAACACTAAAGAAAAAGAGGAAGGTAAAAAGTGAGACTGGACCTATTTCTGAAATTAGCAAGAGTAGTAAAGAGGAGAACCCAAGCAAAGGAAATGTGTGATGAAGGCGTTGTAAAAGTAAACGGCAAACAGGCAAAAGCCTCTAAGGAAATATCGGAAAACGACGTTATAGAAATAGACACAATTACTCGATACTTAAAGTTCAAAGTTGTTAAAATTCCCACTTCTAAAAATGTCTCCAAAAAAGAAGCAAAGGAATTGGTAGAAATACTTGAAGAAAAGAAAAAAGACTTCAAAAACGTTATAGACCTTTTATGAGCACAAAGGAGTGCCATATGAAAACCTTTGTTGAGAGAACCTACGAAAACATAGAAAAACTGGCAGACAGAGAAGCTTTCATAGAAAAAAGAAACAGCAAATACAAAAGTATAACTTATCGAGAATTTGGAAACCTAACGGCAACCATTCAAGAAAAATTAACCCATTTAGAACCAGAAGACAGGGTAGTCATCTTTATGGAAAACAGACCCGAGTGGATAGCTGCATTCTTTGCTATTACATTTAAAGGAGGAATAAACGTTCCTGTTGATTACCTTCTCTCTGCAGAGGAACTGTTTAACATCCTCAAAGATTCTCAGCCAAGATACATCGTAACTTCTAACGCAAACGTAGAGAAAGCAAAAGAAGCAATCAAAAATATGGGATACCACATTAAAATAATCAACGTTGACGAACTAAAACCGGAAGAAGGAAAAATCCAATTTTTAGCAAGAGACAAAGATAGCGTAGCTGTAATTCTATACACTTCTGGAACTACAGGGAATCCTAAAGGCGTAATGCTAACAATTGAAAATCTCGACCATAACGTGAGGGCAGTAGAAAACTTAGGAGTTCTGAATGAAAACGATAGATTTGTTGCTATTCTCCCCTTTCACCATACTTACCCACTAATGACTACGGTTTTACTGCCAACAGCAATAGGACTTCCTCTGGCTTTCATAGAAAAGTTGACACCAACGGACATTCTCTCAACAATCAACGACCAAAAAATAACCATTCTGATAGGCGTTCCCAAACTTTATCAGGTAATACATCACAATATAATGGTAGAAATCAAAAAGCTACCTCCCCTAAAAAGAAAACTTGTTTTAAACGCGCTAAAACTGTTTAGAAAATTTGACATTAAACCTGCTAAAAAGAAAATCTTTAAAGAAATACACAACCGCATAGGGAAAAATCTTAGATACATGATAAGCGGCGGAGCAAAGCTGAGCGAAGAGGTATGGAAGGATTTGGAAGCCTTTGGATTTAACATATTGGAAGGTTACGGATTGACAGAAACTTCACCTCTCATATCTGTTAACAGACCTGACGCCAAAAAGATAGGGACAGCAGGACCTCCTGTGGATGAAGTTGAAGTAAAAACAACAGAAAAAGGAGAAATTATCGTTAAAGGTCCCAACGTAATGAAAGGCTATTACAACAAGCCTGAAGAAACCCAAAAAGTTATAAAGGACGGTTGGTTCCACACTGGAGATTTAGGATTTATCGATGAAGATGGATTCATACACATAACTGGAAGAGCAAAAGATGTTATCGTTTTGGATAACGGAAAAAATGTTTATCCAGAAGATATAGAATTAGAAATCTTAAAAAGCCCCTATATACTCGAAGCAGGAATCTTTTACGACGGAGTAATGAAAGCCCTTATCCGCCCCGATTTTGAACTGCTAATGGAAGAAGGAATAGAAAACGTCAGAGAATTCATAAAAAAAGAACTCCACAAATATACAAAACACCTGCAACCATACAAAAAGGTAAAAGAGTTCAAAATTATTGACAGAGAACTTCCAAGAA
>JAMOPR010000128.1 GCA_027064485.1 Desulfurobacteriaceae bacterium
ACTTATAGTGAACTACCTACAACTAAAGTCGTAGGCTTCTGAGGGAGTTTGGTAGGTTATCCCTACCCTTATCCCTCTGGGCGAGTTCACGCCACCCACTACTCCTATCCCTGCAAATCGCAGGGATTCGGAGATACCTTCGCTTAACTTGTAGATTCTTACCTTGACCACTTTTTTGAGTCCCGTTACAAGGTCAAACCATCTCTTCTTGAACTTCCTTAAAATGTTCCTCGCTCCGTTAACGTCTGCGTTGATGAGTCCTTTAATTGGTGATAGGAAAAGTCCCCTCTTTATCCTCCTTCCGTTACCCCTACTTTCCTTTTTAACTCCCGCTCTTCTATCACAGGAGTCGGTAACGGAAGTATAGCTCTCGTCTATCAGCTTAACTTCTATCCCTAACTCTTTAAGCTTGTATGTCAAGTATTCCGTTACCTTCCCGTGAGGTAACAGCTTGAACATCTGATTTACAAGGTCGGGTAGGTTATTTTTCTTGTTTTTTGACTCTTGAACTTTCCCTATCACCACCGTCTTAACGTTGTTTAAAACCGCAAGTTTTGTTATGAGACTGCTTACCTTGTGTGCATAGTCCCTCAAAAGGTTCTTAACATTCTTCCAAAGTTTGTGGAGTTTCCTTTCTAACTGAATCGTCGGAAGTCCTTTGTTTTTTAAGTTGTCAAGTCTTTTTTGAAGGTTAAATATCTTCTTAAGCTTTTCCCTGAGAAGTGTCTTTAATCCCCTACCGTCTATGATGTAGGAAACTGGATTCCCTTCTACCACGCAGGTCGCAAAGTTTGAAATCCCGTAGTCTATTGCTAATACTTTGTCTCCTTTGGTTTCAACTTCTGGAATTTCTTTCTCATACACTACCACCAGCTTAAAACTTACGCAACCGTAGGACTTATACGGAACTACTTGAACGTTGAGAACTTTAAGGTTCTCTAAGTCCTTATACTCTGTCTCTATCCATAGGTATTCAGAAGAAAATCCAAATTTTTTGAGTAGGTGTTCTTTTAAGCTCTTTGATAGTGAGAGTCTTATCCTGCTTCCTTTAATCCTGAATCCTGTTTTGTCCCATGTTACTACTCTATGAGGTGTTTCAGGATTTACGTAACTTGGCGGTTTGACGGTTTCTATTCCCTTCTTTTTGAATTTTTCGGAATTCTCTAAAAACTTGAAAAAGTTTTTCCATCCTCTTGACAGTTCGTCAAGGACTATCTGAGCAGAGCGAGATTGTAAAGAACGTAAGTGTAAGGATTTATCTTTGAGTTTGTTGTATAGGTCAAATATGTAAGGTTTTGCTAATTTGTTCTTTACGAGATAGTTAGCTTGATTCCAGAGTCTTCCAGCGTGGTAGGTGAGGTATCCAAGTATTACCTGCTGTTCTATACTTAAGTGCTTTAGTTCAAAAACTATAGCTCTCTTTACTTTCCTTGACATTCTTCTATGTATCTCCTAATCGTTTCAGCAGATACATTTCCAGCAGTTCCAACATAGTAAGAAGATGTCCAAAGGTGTCCATCCAAGAGTTTCTTTTTAAGCTCCGGAAATTCTTTAAATAGCTTCCTCGCTGTTATTCCCTTGAACAGTTTCACAAGGGTAGCTGGAGCAAACTTTGGATGAGCGGAAACGAAAAGGTGAACGTGGTCAGGCATTATCTCAAGTGCAAGTATCTCAAAAGCATATTTATTCGCTATCTCATGAATTAGGGTTTCCAGTCTTTCTGCTACTTTTCCTACCAAAATTGACTTCCTGTATTTCGGTATCCAAACTATATGGTATGCTGTATGATAGACACAACCCTTGGTGCATTTAGCTTTTACCATACTCTTATGGTATACTATCGCTGAATCAAAGTCAACGTCCCTTCAGGGTGTCGGGCTGTATCCCCGCTTTGAAAAACTCATGTTTAGCCCGTCGTTTTTCTATAATAGGGTTTTGGAGGGAATATGAAAGTAGAGTTTGAACTAAAAGAGCTAATGGAAAAACTAGGACTAACTGTATCAACTGCAGAAAGCTGCACAGGAGGACTCGTCGCTGCAAGGATTGTAAACGTTCCCGGCAGCTCCAGCTACTTCATGGGAGGAGTAGTAGCCTACGACAACAGAGTAAAGATGAAGGTTCTCGGGGTTAGGGCGGAAACTCTGTTAAAGTTCGGAGCTGTAAGTCAGGAAACTGCAAGGGAGATGGTTTTAGGAGTAAAGGAGCTCACCGGAACCGACTGTGCAGTTTCAACCACAGGTATTGCCGGCCCCTCTGGAGGGAGCCCTGAGAAGCCGGTAGGTCTAACCTTCATAGGAGTTTCGGTTAAGGACAGGGTAGAGGTATTCAAGTTTATCTTTGAGGATAAGCACCCAGACCCGGTAAAGAGGAGGAATGCAATAAGGAGAAAGGCAGCCAAAAAGGCAATTCAACTTCTAACGAAAATGTTGAAGGAGGAGCTCT
>JAMOPR010000129.1 GCA_027064485.1 Desulfurobacteriaceae bacterium
AATTTCAGGGGAAGGAATCAGTTTGCACCTATTGCGGCAGAGCTTTCGAGACTGCAGAATCCTTCTCACTTTGGAGAAAAGATAGAAAAAAATCGCTTAAGGCTATTTAAACTTCCTCCTAACGTTAGAGTTTCGGATAACGTTGTGGAAACGATTGTTCTTGACATTGATTCTTTCGGCAACTTGATTTTAAATCTATCTGTTGACGAAGCTGTGAAATCTGTAGAAATAAACGGTAGGAAGGTTGAGAAGTTTTTGAACTCTTTTTCCGAGGCTCAAAAAGGAGAGTTGTTTATTTCTGTTAATCCTGAAGGGTATTTGCAGATAGTTGCTTACATGGCAAACGCTGCTGCGCTTTTGGGAGTTAAGAGAGGACAAAAAGTGAGGGTGGAGTTTTAAGATGTGGGACGGCGTTTACGACGTTATAGTGGTTGGTGCTGGACATGCGGGATGTGAAGCTGCTTTGGCTGCGGCGAGGATGGGCTGTAAAACGGCGCTGTTCGTTATCAATAGCGACAGAATAGCTGAGATGTCCTGTAATCCTTCCATCGGTGGCGTTGCCAAGGGGACGGTTGTTAGGGAGATAGACGCTTTAGGCGGGGAAATGGCTAAAAACATAGATGCCACCGGTATTCAATTCAGGATTTTAAACAAAAAGAAAGGACCTGCAGTTAGAGCACCGCGGGCACAGGCGGATAAGTATGCCTATAGGGAAAGAATGAAGAAGGTTATAGAAGAAACCGATAACCTTGATGTTGTGCAGCAGATAGTTGATGACATTATAGTGGAGGACGGCAAGGTAAAAGGTGTAGTTACCCATTTAGGAGCCAAATACGGTGCAAAAGCGGTTGTGGTTACTGCTGGAACTTTTTTGAGGGGTAAAATAATCATAGGTTTTGAAGAGTTTGAAGGTGGTAGGATGTGGGAACCTGCCGCCAATAAACTTTCAGCTTTTTACGAAAGGTATGGATTCCGCGTTGCAAGACTGAAGACAGGAACACCTACCAGAATAGACGGAAGGACGATAGACTTTTCCAAAATGGAAAGGCAGGATGGGGATGAACCGCCTCCCTTTTTCTCTTACTGGACAGAGCCTAAAGAAGTTGAGCAGATTCCGTGTTGGTTAACCTATACGACGCCGGAGACCCACAGGATAATAAGAGAAAACCTGCACCGCTCTCCGATGTATGGTGAGTGTAAGCTCATAACGGGCGTTGGCGTTCGTTACTGTCCTTCCATTGAAGATAAAATCGTCAAGTTTCCCGATAAAGAAAGACATCACGTTTTTGTAGAGCCAGAAGGAAGAAACACCGTAGAGTTTTACCCAAACGGGACTTCAACAAGCCTTCCTTACGACGTTCAGGAACAGATAATCCATTCAATTCCCGGTCTTGAAAACGCAAAGATAATTAAACCTGCCTACGGCATTGAATACGATTTTGTTGACCCGACCCATCTCTATCCTACACTTGAAACCAAGATAATAAAAGGTCTTTTTAATGCAGGTCAGATAAATGGAACGACTGGATACGAGGAGGCTGCGGGACAAGGTATTGTTGCCGGGATAAACGCTGCCCTTTACGCTATGGGTAAAGAAGAAAGATTTGTTTTAGGTAGAGATGAAGCTTACATAGGCGTTATGATTGATGACCTTGTTAATAAGGGAGTTAGAGAACCGTATAGGCTCTTCACTTCCCGCGCCGAATACAGGTTACTCCTGAGATACGACAACGCCGATTACAGGCTGGCAAAATACGGATACAAGTTTGGACTGCTGACGAGAGAACAGTATGAAAGGGTGAAGAAGAAGTATGAGACAGTAAGGGTTTTTATAGAAAAGCTTAAAGAAGTGAAAGTTAAACCTTCTGAAAGTCCCGTTGAAATTAAAGAAACGAAGAGCGCTTATGAGCTTCTTAAAAGACCGGAAGTCAAGCTGGAAGATATTTTAAAAGTTGTTCCTTTACCGATTTCTGCTGATGATGAGAAACTTTTGAAGGAAGTTTTAGAAGAAGTGGAAATAGAAGTTAAGTATGAAGGATACATAAAGAGACAGCTTGACGAGGTAAAAAGGTTCAGAAAGCTTGAAAACGTGAAAATCCCCAAAGATTTTGATTACGACGTTGTCCCTATATCTATAGAGGAAAGACAGAAGCTAAAAGAGATGAAGCCTTTAACTTTAGGGCAGGCGGCAAGACTTGAGGGAATCAGACCAGCATCGATACCGATACTTTCCATTTATATAGAGAAGTGGAAAAGAGGAGAGTTCCGTGAAAAAGCTTAAAGAGCTTTGTTCTCTTAACGGTATTGAAGTAGAAAATGTTTGCTTGAGGCAGTTTGAGAAGTATAAAGAGCTTTTGAAAAAGTGGGGAAGGAGAATTAACCTTACTTCTTTACTTTCTGACGAGGAGATAGAGGTTAAACACTTCT
>JAMOPR010000130.1 GCA_027064485.1 Desulfurobacteriaceae bacterium
TTCACAAGAATAGCTATGAGCGACCCAATTATGTGGAGAGATATCTGTATAGAAAACAGAAAAAACTTACTCAACGCCATCAAAAAATTTAAAGAGTCAATAGAAAAAGTAGAAAAACTTATAGAAACCGCAAATTCAGAAAAGCTTAGAGAGTTTTTCGAAAAGGCAAAGAAAAAAAGAAGTGAGGTAAAGTGATTGAACTTCCAAATCGTTTAGAAAATAATTTTTTCGTAGTAAGGCAGTTTACAACTTACTTTGATATAAAACTAACCGAACAACAGCCAATTGTAGTTGGGAAATATTCCGGCACCTACAAAGAACTTATAAACCTAATCTTAGAAGAAAACCTAATTCCTATGCCCCGTCTTTTATCAAATCAGGAAATATTCCTCCTCACAGAAAAAGCTATAGAAGAAATAACTGGAAAAGAAACAGAAGAATTCGAATACATTAAATCTACAGTAGAGAGAATAAGAGATTTAAACCAACACAACGTTGAAAATGAAATTGCTTGGAACGCTCTACCTAAACTACCGGAAGAAACAAGGTGGAAGTTCAGAAAGCTGTTGAAAGTAAAAGAAATAGTGGAAAGTAGCATTAAAGATATCCCCAACACAACAGATATATTTCTGCTCTTCAAAAAAAATTTTTCCAAAAACATTAAAGTAAACGTCATCCTATTTCCGTTCATCTTCCCAATAGAAATGCAACTGTTGAAAAATTGGGATTCTACAGTAACAATCTTTTCTATCCCAAGCTCCAACATGGGCTACAATCTATTCGCATCTTTAAAGAATTCCCTTAAAAGAAAAAACATCAAAACAGCGGAATTACCCCCAAATTCTTTGATATACATCCTTGACTTAAAAAAAGAAAAAGTCAAAAGTAACACAAAGGTAACCATCAAGGAATGTAAAACCAGAAGCGAAAGCGCCAAATACACCGTTGACACCATCATTCACCTTTTAGAAAAAGGGTTAATGCCTCATGAAATCGCTATAATCGGAACATCTCTCAACGAAATTTCACAATTGCTATACTACTTGTTAAAAGAAAAAAACATTCCTTTCCGCTTTCAAATAAGAAGCCTCCCCCTAATCAGCTCTCCGTTCATAAAACACCTGTTGAACCACATAAAATCCACCCCCTCTTCTCCCAAAGACCTTTCCGAATGGCTTGAATACTCCATCGATTTTTACTACAAAAACTCCTTCAACGAGGAAACCACAATAAAACATTTAGAGAAATTTGCAGAAGAAACTGCCATTCTTAAAAAACTGAACTTCCTTCCCTCACGGAAACTACCTCCTGAAGAAGCATTTAACCGTTTAAAACTGTTCTTTCGGGAAAGATACACGCCCGTTGAAGATAACGACCCTTACGGAGTGCACATCTGCACGCCAGAAGCTGCAATCTCTCTATTTCCCAAAGCGGTAATATTTGAAAACCTATCCGAAGGCATTTACCCGAGGGCATATCCCTTTGACCCAGAATTCTCCTACGACGAAAGGAAACTAATAAACAAAGCACTTAACCGCGAAAACATTGCCGAAGAACCCCTTCCGACCAGAGAAAGACTAATCGAATACGACATATTAACCTTCTCTTATATTCTATCCTTACCTTTAGAAGAACTGCACATCACCTACCTATCAAGCAAAGGCAAATCACTCTTTGTCGAATTATTAGAAGAAAAAGTTCCCAACGAAAAGCAAAGAGCGGAAATAACAACGCCAATAAGCGTATCCTGCTATAAAATTTTTAAGGGAACCAAAGAACCAGATAACCTTCCGTGGGAAAAAGGTATCAAAAGCTGGAAAAACAGAGAAAAAGACTTGAAATACAATTTCTACATAAAAGACAAAAGTCTCTCAAAGGAACTCACACGCAAAATCCCCACCACAACCATTTCTACCTACCTCGAATGTCCTCCAAAAGCGCTGTTCTCTTTAGCATTTCCGGAAGAAACGGAACAAACAATAGAACAGTTAGAAGGAATCATCTATCACGAAGGAATAAAAAAACTATTTCAAAAACCGCACACGAAAAAAGAAATAGAAAACTTAGTAAAAAACTTCATCGATGAAGAAAATCCCCACCACCTCCTCCTCTCCTCTCACATAGCAGAAAACCTCCATCGCTTTCTCTCTTTCTTCAAAAATCACCCAATAACTCAACAAGGAAAAATCCTCCAGGAGCATCCCGTTGAACTAACCATATCAAACGTTAAAATAACCGGCAGGATAGACATGCTCATAGAAAACAACGGCAAATTCACCGTCATAGACTTTAAATCACGAAATGTAAACAAAAGCTCATACGACCCTCCCAATCCCCAATCCATTCAAACAATATGTTACGCTTTAGCCATTAACGCTCCCTTAGACAACACAGATTTTCACTTCATATCAATTTCAAAAAGCGG
>JAMOPR010000131.1 GCA_027064485.1 Desulfurobacteriaceae bacterium
GAGCTTTCTCCCTTGATATCTTAACTCCTTTGGGCTCCTTGGTCCCCGGGAAACTCTTTTACTTTCTTGGTTTCCTCTAACAATTTTTTTTTGCTTAAAGAAATTTATATTTTCAACAAATTTTTCTCTTAAAATGAAAGGATAGAGAAGGTTATGTTTTCCTTGAAAATTCAAATCAAAAGTTTCGTTAATTTCATTTTCTTTGGAATGAAAAGGAATTATATCACTTTTTGTTAGAGTTACTAAATTTTCATCTATAGAATCATAAAAAGGGACTGAGTTAAATTCTATATCTCCTTTCCTTCCCTTTTCGAATTTACCTTTAACTTCTTTGGTTTCCAAACAAATAGTTCTAAAACCAAAATTTGTAATCTTACCTGGGAAATTTTGTTTTTTCTTTTCTCCAAGAATTTCAACCTTTGAGCTCTTCAGATTAAACAATTCCTTCAAGAAAAGGAATTGAAAATCTGAAATCTTTGAATCAAGCCCTACTTTACTATTCCCCGAAAATTTCCCCTTTTCCTTCAAATCGGGACTGAGCCCTAGAATCAAGTTTAAAAGCACCATCCCACCCTCAAAATCAAGAT
Source organism: Desulfurobacteriaceae bacterium (assembly GCA_027064485.1). GTDB lineage: Bacteria > Aquificota > Aquificia > Desulfurobacteriales > Desulfurobacteriaceae > Desulfurobacterium_B. The sequence continues at coordinate 588 of JAMOPR010000131.1, forward strand.
CATACTCAATTATACTTAACCATCCAAAAGTTCTTTTAACTTCTTTAAAGCCGCTGTCTTTATCTGAGAAACCCTAGAAACGGAAATTCCCAGAATTTCACTTATTGACTTCAAATCAAGCTCTTCAACGAAAATTAACTGAAGAATCAGCTTTTCTCTATCCGAAAGCCTACTAATCGCATCTGCTAGTCTGCTCTTCATGTCATTTAAGATTAGCTCTTCCTCTGGAGTAGGATTACTTGAAACCAAAGTATCCTTGATGGTAAATCTATCCGACTCTGAAAAAAGCTTCTCTTCTATTGAGATGAAAGAAGCTATCTCCTCTTTCAGGTCTTCAACTTCTCCTTTCTTTATCTTTCCCCTAACGCTCCTTGGCAAGAAATCAAGTTTTCTTAAATAGTCTAAAATTTCCCCTCTTATCTTTATGTAAGCGTAGGTAGAAAACTTAGCTCTTTTCTCATCATATCTATCTATGGCCTTTATAAGACCTATAACTCCAGTATTAACAAGCTCCTCAAAATCTACTACTCCTTCTGGTATCCTGTTATAAATTTTGTTAGCAACTTTTTTAACTAAAGGAAGGTGCTCCAGAACCAATTCTTTCTTCGTCTTCGTGTACATCTACTCTCCCTTGAAGAAGAACTTAACAAGTTTCTCCACAAAACTCTCCTTCTCCTTTAAAAGCTGTCCCGTCTCAAGCTGGGCCACCCTCTTAATTTCAACAGAGTAAGAGTCTGAAGGGTAGAGCTCCACAAAAGGAACCCTTCTCATCAAAGCTTCCCTATACTTATCGGTATAAGGAATAATTCCAGCAAGAGTAACATCTATACCTAAGAACCTGTTAGCCGAAAGCTGAAGCCTTTCGTAAGTTTCAAAACCTTCCCTCTTACTCCTAGACATATTAACAACTATTTTAAAGTTTGAATAACCGTAGAGCTTATAGAGGCTCTTCATAAAAGCGTAGGCATCAGTAAGAGCAGTAGGTTCAGGAGTTGTAACAACGTAAGTTGAAGCAGCGGCCCTTGAAAAACCTATAGTATAACGATTTAAGCCTGCAGAATTGTCAAGGAGTATATAATCGTAGTTTTCAATTACCCTTTCAATTTGAAGGAGGAGGTTGGCAGTCTCAAGGCTTTCAAGTTCGTCAATTTCGTCTATTCCGGAAAAACCGAGAACGACATCAAAGTTATAAACGCTCTGTATAACTTTCTCTATGGGAACTCCCTTTAAAACGCTCTTTAAGTTTCTATCGGGAGATAGTCCAAGCAAAACGTGAATGTTTCCAAGGGCAACGTCGCAATCAAGGAGTAAAACTCTCTTATTAAAAGTATTTGCAAGTACGTAAGCTAAAGAAGTAACTATTCCCGTCTTTCCAACGCCTCCTTTCCCGCTCACAAATGAAAGGACTTTAGCTCTAGCCTCCTTCTCCCTCTGCTTTATTAACTTAACTAAGCTTTCTACCTGATTTCCCATCACTCTCCCAACAAGTACTTTGTTACAAGCTCAGGAGTTAAAAGTTTAATATCCTCTGGAACCCTTTGTCCTGTACTTACGTAAGAAACAGGAAGACCTGACGTGTAAGGAATATTAACGAGTACTCCAGGATTAGAACTTTCATCAATTTTTGTAAAAAATATAGATGAAATAGGGAAAAAACTTCTGTACCTGTTGACTACCTCTATAGCTTCCTGAGTTGAGTAGTTACAGCTTACAAGAAGGACCATTTCTGAAGGGATTTCAAGGCCCGAAAGGGTAGCCTTAATCTCTCCCAAACGCCAGTAATCGTAATGGCTCCTTCCTACAGTATCTATTAAAA
>JAMOPR010000132.1 GCA_027064485.1 Desulfurobacteriaceae bacterium
CTCCGGTCATTACGGTTTTTCCTTTCTGTGCAATAACGTGTCCAATGTAAGTAGCAATTTTCTTTTGGTCATTGTAAGTAAGCTTCCTCGCCTCTATTACCAGAGGAAGGTTTGCTTGAAAAGAAGGCTGAGAAGCCACAGCATAAAGGGGAAAGAGTAATAGAATAAACCAAACAAACGTTTTTTTCATTTCTTCACCTCTCTAAAAACCGATTTCACATTGCCGGATATTGTAATTTCCTTCTTTTTAAAGTTGAGGACACATATTTTACCAGCAATGGAATTTTTGCTTTTCAAAAGAATTTTACAACCGCAGTTTGTCTTAAAGAGGGCAGAATCAACAAAGTAAATTCCGCAGGGACTTTCAGCAGTAAGATTATCGGTTTTAAGGAGAACGTGCTTAAGCTCCACCTTTTTTTCTTTTCGAAAATAAAGGGCTGAAGGGGATTTAATCGTTATTGGGGGTTGAGACTTGGGGTGGATGAAGAGGTGGGGATTTTTTAAAAAAATAACATCCTCTCCTTTAAATTCTGCTTCCGGAGCTGTAAGTTCCCAATTAATTTTTTCCTTCGATTCCAACCTGAACTGCTTTATGATTTGCTTTTTATGGCTTTCAACCTTTATCTTTTCAGGCGGAGATTCTCTATTAGCTATAAAAACAACTAAAGGGATAAAAGCAGCCAACGCTATAAAAACAGCAATCTTATACAGTTTCTTTTTCACTATCCTTTCCCGTTCAAAGAAAGAATGTAATCGATAAATTCTCTCACTGCTCCCCTACCGCCTTCTCTTTTAGAAACGTAGTTTACAATCCTTTTTACCTCAGCAACGGCATCAGCGGGAGCACCGGAAAAACCCACTTTTTCAAGTATTGGAATATCTGGAATATCATCTCCCATAGCTGCCACCTCTTCGAACGAGACCCTCATTTCCTTACACAATTTAATCAATACCTCTAATTTATTTTCAACACCCTGAAAAACTTTACTAATTCCCAGCTCTTCACACCTCTTTTCTACAGCCTTCGAGTATCTTCCGGAGATAACAGCTATTTCTATATTAGAAGATAGTGCTCTTTTTATAGCATAACCATCCTTAACGTTAAACCCTTTCCACTCATTGCCAAAATTATCGTAATAAACAATTCCGTCAGTTAAAACCCCATCTACATCCAAAACTATAAGCTTTATCAAATTAAACCTCCCAATTTTGCGCTTATTATAGCGCCTTAAAATAGAAAAAGCCGCCCTCAAGGGCGGCTTTTAAATAAAAACCCAGTAATCTATAAACTACGGAAGCTGGGGAACCGTTCTTGCCTCAAGGGGAACTTCTCCGGTAAGAGATTCGAGAAAAGTTTTTATCTTCTTAACATCATCATCTGAAAGGCTCTTTCCTAACTCTTGTTGTGCCATTCTCCTTATAGCTTCCTCTAGCGTTTTGGCAGAACCGTCGTGGAAATAGGGAGCAGTTACTGCTACGTTGAGAAGCTGTGGAGTTCTAAACTTATACTTATCTGCAGGATTTTTAGTTACTCTATATCTTCCCATATCGTTGTTCGATTTAAACTTGTGAAACATCCCGTCAGAAAGAACAGGACCGTTATGACAAGCTATACAACCGTATTTAACAAACAGCTTCATACCCTCTTTCTGAACGGGTGTAAGGGCATTATCATCACCCAAAAGATATCTCTGGAAAGGAGAGTTAGGAGTGTTTAAGGTTCTTTCAAAAGCTGCTATGGCTTTAACAACGTTTTCAAACGTTACAGGGTCTTTATCGTTAGGGAAAGCCTGTCTAAACAGTTTCACGTATTCGGGGATTTTCTTAAGCCTTTCCACAACAAGTTCAGGTGTTGAATTCATCTCAACGTGAGCCTGAAGCGGACCTTTAGCCTGCTCTTCCAACGTAGGTGCTCTACCATCCCAGAACTGGACTCTCAAAAAGCCGGAATTAAGAGTAGTAGGAGCGTTCCTGCCACCTGTTTTCCAGTGGTCACCAAGGGAAGACTTAAGATTATCATCCCCTCCTATAGCCAAATTATGGCAGGTATTGCAGGAAATTAATTTACTCCTTGATAGCCTTGGGTCATAGTAAAGCATTTTACCCAACCTTACCTTAACAGGAGTCAAAGAGTTATCTTTGGGAATCGGAGGCAAGGCAGGTAAGGGAGTAAAGAATTTTCTAAAATCCTTTTTTTCCGCAGTTTCAGCAGCAACTTTTCCTTTGGCTTGAGAGAACAACTCTTTTGCTGCCTCTTTAAACGCAAGCCTTGGCATCTTTCCTTCTTTAACTTTCTCTTCTGCAGCAGAAACTAACTCTTCTGCCGTTTTAAACTTAGAAAGAAGTCTTTCTTTTGAAGGAGCAAACTTACCGTGACAAGAAGAGCAGGTGACTT
>JAMOPR010000133.1 GCA_027064485.1 Desulfurobacteriaceae bacterium
CATTTGAAGTAGAGCTACTCAAGCCGGTAGCCATAGAAGAAGGGTTAAGATTTGCCATTCGTGAAGGTGGTAGGACAGTAGGAGCTGGAGTAGTTACAGAAATACTTGATTAATAAGGGGTAAGGTGATGGCTCAGGATCGTATAAGAATAAAATTAACAGCTTATGACCATAGATTACTTGATAGGTCTGTTCAGGAGATAATTGAAACTGTTAAAAGGACTGGTGCTATAGTCGCCGGTCCTATTCCTTTACCTACAAAACGCTCAGTGTGGAGCGTGATTAGGTCTCCTCACAAGTATAAGTATTCTCAGGAACAGTTTGAAATTAGAAGGCACAGAAGGTTACTTGACATTAAAAATCCAAAACCGCAAACCGTGGAAGCTTTGATGGATTTAAAGCTTCCCGCCGGTGTTGATGTAGAGATAAAGCTTGATTAATTGAAGAGGTGTAAGGATGAAAGGAATCCTTGGTAGAAAAGTTGGAATGACTCAGATTTTTACTGAAGATGGAAAAGCTATAGCTGTTACCGTTATTGAGGCAGGACCTTGCACGGTTGTTCAGAAGAGAACACCAGAAAAAGATGGATATTCTGCCCTTCAGCTTGGTTTTATGGAAAAGAACAAAGCTGAGCATAAGTTTCCTAAACCTTTGCTGGGACATTTCAAGAAAGCAGGAATTAAACCTACAAGATGGTTAAAAGAAGTAAAGTTTGATAACGTAGATGAGTATAACGTTGGAGACAAAATAACTGTTGAGATTTTTAAGCCAGGCGAAAAGGTTGATATAACAGGGAAATCTAAAGGTAGAGGTTTCGCTGGTTATCACAAACGCCACGGCTTTGGCGGTGGTAGAAGGTCTCACGGTTCAGACTTCCACGAAGGTCCTGGTTCTATAGGTGCCTGTGCTGACCCAGGTAGGGTTCACAAAGGTAAAAGGATGGCAGGTCATTACGGAAACGAAACTGTTACCGTAAAGAACCTTGAAATTGTTGATGTTATCCCCGAGAAAAACCTTATCCTTGTAAAAGGTGCAGTTCCAGGACACAAAGGTGGACTTGTAATAGTCAAAGGAAAGTAAGGGGTGAAAAATGGAGATAAAGGTAGTAAACGCGCAGAATCAAGAAGTTGGGAGCGTTCAAATAAAGGATGAGATAGCTAATGCTCCCATAAAGCAGCATGCTGTATGGGAAACTGTAAAATGGCAGCTTGCCAAGAGGAGGAGAGGAACTCACTCCACCAAAACTCGCGGTGAAGTTAGGGGTGGCGGAAGAAAGCCTTGGCCCCAAAAGCACACTGGTAGGGCAAGGCAAGGTTCTATTCGTGCACCTCAATGGGTAGGTGGTGGAGTAGTTCACGGTCCAAAACCAAGGGATTATTACTATCCTCTTCCGAAGAAAGTAAGAAAAGTTGCCCTCAAGAGCGTTATTGCAGGAAGATTGCAGGAGGGTAACGTTATCGTAGTTGAAGATTTCTCCTTTGAAAAGCCAAAAACCAAGCAGGCTGTTGAGTTTTTAAAGAATCTTGGGCTTGAAAACGAAAAGGTTCTTTTAGTTGTTCCTGCTGAGCTTGATGAAAATACTTACCTGTCCTTTAGAAATCTGCCCAATGTTAAGGTTTTGCCTATTGAAGGTTTGAATGTTTACGATGTTCTTTGCTACAACAAATGCGTATTCTTTAAGTCCACTCTACCCAAATTAGAGGAGAGGTTATCATGAAAACTCCTTATGATATAATCCTGCGCCCCATTGTTACGGAGAAGAGCGTTAGGTTGGCTAACTTGGAAGTTAAAAGTTCCAAGACTAAAGAACCTAAAAAGATAACAAAAGTTACCTTTGAAGTGGCTATGAATGCCACGAAGCCGGAGATTAAGGAAGCAGTAGAAAAGATATTTAACGTTAAGGTTGAAAAAGTTAATACCATGATAGTAAAAGGTAAAAGAAAAGGTATTAGATTCTTGAGAGGTAAGAAGAAGAATTGGAAGAAAGCCATTGTAACTTTAAAGCCAGGTTACGAGATTGACCTTGAGAAACTCTAAGTTAAGGAGTAGAAGAAATGGGAATTAAGAGATTTAAACCATACACTCCGTCAAGGCGTTTTATGACCGTTTCCGACTTTGCGGAAATTACCAAAACGGAACCTGAGAAATCTCTTACTGTAGGTTTTGTTAGGGGAACTGGTAGGAACAATCAAGGAAGGATTACCTGCCGTCATAAAGGTGGTGGTCATAAGCGCCGTTACAGAATTATTGACTTTAAAAGAAATAAGATAGGAGTGCCTGCCAAAGTTGCTGCTATTGAATATGACCCGAACAGGTCTGCAAGGATTGCCCTTTTAGTTTATGCTGATGGTGAAAAGAGATACATTCTGTGGCCTGAAGGTTTAAAAGTTGGGGAT
>JAMOPR010000134.1 GCA_027064485.1 Desulfurobacteriaceae bacterium
AATGAAAGACTACCTGTGCGAAGATACGATAGCAGCAATAAGCACGCCGATAGGCAAAGGGGCAATAGGAATAGTCAGAATTTCGGGAAGAAAGGCTTTAGAGATATTAAGAGAAGTTTACAGAACGAAATCCGGAAAGAAAAAAGAAGAGTTTGAAGACAGGAAGATGACCTACGGCGTTATTGTTGACGATAAAGGAAAGGAAGTAGATGAAGTTTTGGTTGTTTACATGAAAGCACCTAAAACCTTCACCGGCGAAGATGTAGTAGAAATTCACAGCCACGGTGGAATGGTAGTTGTTCGGAAAATCCTGCAGGAAGTTTTAAAGCGGGGAGCAAGGCTTGCCGAGCCGGGCGAATTTACGATGAGAGCGTTCATTCACGGCAGGATTGACCTGCTCCAGGCAGAAGCTATAAACGACCTGATAAATGCAACAAACGAGATGTCTGCGCAGGTGGCTGTAAACCAGCTTGAGGGAAAGCTTTCAGAAAGAATAAGGAAAGTAAGGGATGAACTCTTAGAGTTAAAGGCGCTGGTGGAGGTGGGGGTGGATTTTCCCGAAGAAGAAATTGAAATAATAGAATCGGCGCAAGTTAAAGAAAAACTAAAAGAAATAAAAAAGCAAATAGAAAATCTGCTTAAAAGCTATAAGGACGGAAAAATCTTAAAGGAAGGAATAAAAGTTGCAATAGTCGGCAGACCAAACGTTGGAAAATCCTCCCTCCTCAACGCCATCCTCAACGAAGAAAGAGCAATCGTTACAGAAATCCCCGGAACAACAAGAGATGTAATAGAAGAATCGATTACCTTTCACGGACTTCCCTTAAGGCTCATAGACACGGCAGGCATCAGAGAAGCAGAAGACGTAGTAGAGAAAATCGGAATAGAGAGAAGCCTTAAAAGTATAGAAAATGCAGACATCATCCTATTCGTAATAGATGGCTTTCAAGGGCTAACAGAAGAAGACAAAAAATTAGCAGAAAAGCTGAAAAACAGGGGCAACGTAATAGTAGTAATAAACAAAAAGGATGCAGGATTAAAGGTAAACTGTAAGGAAATAAAAGATTTTAAAGCCTGCGTAGAAATAAGTGCAAAAACAGGTGAAGGTCTTGAAAAATTGGCAGAAACGATAGGCAAAGTTGTTATGTTTGAACCTGAAAGAGAAATCGGCAGCGATGAAGCGGTAATCAGTAACGAAAGGCAAAAACAACTTTTAGAGAAAGCCTTCGAGTCCATCAATAGAGTTATTGAAAGCCTTGAAACCGGATACGAATCACCGGAGTTTCTTTCCATAGACATAGATGAAGCACTAAAACATTTAGGAAAGTTAATTGGGGAAGTAACAACTGAAGATATGCTTGATATAATCTTCTCTAAATTCTGCATAGGAAAGTAAAAGGATGGAAGAAAAAAACGACAAATACCAGATAATTGTAATAGAAGACGAATTAGCCAATAGAATTCACAGATTTTCTGTTCCCAAAAAGCTACTTATCTTCACTCTTTCCGGCACAATAATATTTACCGTTCTCATAACCATCTACGCAATAATTACCACCATTCGCTCTCAAAACTTCTACCTTCAAGCAACAACTCAAATAGAAAGCCTCAAAACTGAACTCCAATCGGTTAAACAAAAAAACGAGCAGTTATCTTTAGAAGTAGCAAAGTTAAAGAAAGAAAGACAACAAACAATTAAAGAATTAGCAAAAAGAGTGGAGATAATAGACCAGATAATGGAAAATTTAGGCATAAATCCTAAACCCGAAGGCGGTGAAGGTGGTATTTCCATATCCATAGACGAGCTAATAGAAAATCCCGACCAGGTTAACCTTTCTGACTTGATTCCCAGCATAGACTATACGATTAAAAATTTAAAAACAACGCCTTTAGGATTTCCTGCACCGGGAAAAGTGACTTCTGGGTTTGGCTTAAGGATAAACCCTATAACAAAAAGACCCGAATTCCACTTAGGACTTGATATAGCAAACGTTTGGGGAACACCGGTAAGAGCACCAGCGGACGGAACGGTAATAAAAGCAGGCTGGTGCGGACTCTTAGGAAACTGCGTAGAAATAAAACACAACAAAGATATAAAAACTTACTACGGTCACCTTTCAAAAGTTTTAGTTAAAAAAGGAGAAAAAGTTAAAAGGGGAGAAATTATAGGATTCATGGGAAACACGGGGAGAAGCACCGGTCCCCATCTGCATTACAGTGTAATATTCAACGGAAAGTTTATCAATCCATCCAGATTCGTTTTTTGGGAGGTAAACTCAAATGCTGAGAAAAAAGGAAGAAAAAAGAATAGATACAGCAGAAATTAAAAGTATATTAGCAGAAGGGTTAAGAATCGACGGTAACATAACAGCAGAGGGAAAGATACGAA
>JAMOPR010000135.1 GCA_027064485.1 Desulfurobacteriaceae bacterium
CGATGAAACGTCAAAGACGATTAATAGGAGGTCTGCTTCTTTTACTTCTGAAAGGGTTGCGTGGAATGAAGCTACAAGTTCGTGGGGCAGGTTTTTTATGAATCCTACCGTGTCTGAGATGAGGACTTTTTCGCCGTCTAAAAAGAGGGAGCCGGTTTTGACGTCTAACGTGGCGAAGGGCATGTCTTTTATGAAGACATCTTTGCGGGTGAGGGAGCGGAGGAGGGTGGATTTTCCGGCATTTGTGTAACCGACGATTGAAACGGTTTTAAATCCTTTGCGCTTTCTGCCTTCTCTGACCAGTTCTTGCCTTTTAATTAAGTCTTTTATCTCTTGGCGGAGTTTGTGGATTTTTCTTCTTAATGCTCTTGCTTCTTTTTCTGTTTGAGTTTCACCAGGACCTCTCGTTCCAACGCCGCCACCAAGTCTTGACATTACTTTTCCCATTCCTCTTACTTGAGATAGCTCGTAGTAGGATTTCGCCAACTCTACCTGTAGTTTTGCCTCTTTCGTTTTTGCTCTTCTTGCAAAAATTTCTAAGATAACTTCAGTTCTATCTATTACGGGAATATTGGTTACCTCTTTAATGTTCCTTTTCTGTGAATAGGTTAAAGGGTGGTATGCCACAATTAACGTGGCGTTTTTATCTATTTCCTCCAATTTTCCCTTTCCTATGTAAGTTGAGGGAGAAAATGCCCTTCTTTTTTGAACAATTGTTTGGATTACTTCTCCCCCCAAAGCTTCTATTAAACCTTTTAATTCTTCTGTGTCTATTTCTTCACCTCTTCTTTGAACAGCAATAATTGCTACCTTTTCTTTTTCCATTGCGATGGCTCCAATTGAGTTGTGATTTATTTACAAATTTTTTACAATTAAGCCAAATTTGACTTCGGAGGAGATTTTAATGTTTAAAGGTGGAATGGGCAATTTAAATCAGCTTATGAAAGTTGCAAAGCAGTTGCAGGCTCAGGCTGCGAAGATAAAGGAGGAAATTGAAAATAAAGAATTTGAAGGAACGGCTGGCGGCGGTGCTGTTAAAGTAGTTGCAAAAGGTTCTGGCGAGATTGTTTCTGTTGAAATATCAGAAGATTTGATTAAAAGCGGTGATAGAGAAATGATTCAAGACCTCATAGTTGTTGCAGCTAATCAGGCGTTAAAAAAAGGTAGAGAAGAACTTGCAAAAGAGTTAGGAAAAGTAACGGGCGGTTTGGGAATAGATATTGGGGGTCTTTTTTGATATATCCGGAATCTCTTGAATATTTGATAAAGTTTTTTTCCGAAGTGCCGGGAATAAGTGAAAGAGCGGCGGAAAGAGCTGTTTTTTATTTATCTAAGGCTGATGAGGAAAAAAAGAGATTAGTTATAAACGCCTTAAGGGAAGTTGAATCTTTAAGAAGGTGTGCTGAGTGTGGTCTTCCAACTACTGATGTTCTGTGTGAAGTCTGTAAGGATGAGAGCAGAGATAGGGAAACGGTTTGTGTTGTAGAACAGCCCCGTGATGCGGTGATAATTGAAAAGCAGGTTGGGTATAGAGGGCTTTATCACGTTTTAGGTGGTGTTATTTCGCCTCTTGAGGATGTAGGACCGGAGGAACTCAACATTGATTCTCTGATTAGGAGGATAAGAGAAAAAGGGATAAAAACTGTAATAATAGCTTTGAATCCTACAGTTGAAGGTGAAGCTACTGCCAAGTTTCTTCTCAATAGATTAGATGATTTAGGAGTGGAAGTTTACAGAATAGCCTATGGCTTGCCTTACGGTGCTACTATGGATATGGCTGATGAGTTAACGATAAAAAGGGCTTTTGAAGATAAGAAACTATTATGCGGAGGAAAGTAATGATAGAAATCAGATGGCACGCCCGCGGTGGGCAGGGTGCTGTAACCGCATCTAAAATTCTTGCCAGCGCTGTTATAAGAGAAGGAAAGTACGCACAGAGTAACCCGGATTACGGAGCTGAGCGTTCGGGAGCACCTTTGAGAACCTATAACAGAGTTTCTGAAACTCCCATAACCCTTCACTGTATGGTGCTGAATCCTGACGTTGTTGTGGTTGTTGACCCAACGCTTTTGAGAACTGTTCCTATTTTAGAAGGAACAAAAGAAGATGCTGTGCTTGTTATAAATACCAACAAGTCCCCAGCTGAGATAAGGGAGAAGTTGGGGATTAAAGGAAGAAAAATTTACACGGTTGATGCTACTAAAATAGCTATGGAAGAACTCAAGAGACCTCTCTTGAACGTGCCGATGCTTGGTGCTCTTGTTAAAGCTTTAAACGGTGTGGTGGATATTAGAACGGTAGAAGAAGACATAAAAAAGACTTTCGGTAAGAAACTGTCTGAAGAGCTTCTCAATGCCAACATCAAAGCACTTTACAGAGCTTATGAGGAGGTAATGTCAGAATGATTAAGGGATGGAAAGATTTGCCCATAGGAGGTGTTATTCCGGAGCCGGGAACGAGCGAAAAATATAACACCGGTGAATGGAGAGCTTGGAGACCGGTTTTTGAAAAAGATAAGTGCGTTAACTGCATGATTTGCTGGGTTTTCTGTCCGGATTCTTGCATTTTGGTGGAAAACGAGCAGATGGTTGGCGTAGATTACGACCACTGTAAAGGTTGCGGTATATGTGCTCATGAGTGCCCAACAAAAGCTCTTGAAATGAAACCGGAATATCTCTTCCGTGAGGAGGATTAATTATGAAGCCTGAACTTATTAAGGAAGTAACTTACGTTCCATACTCTGGTAATATGGCAGCAGCGGAAGCTATGAGACAAATTAATCCGGACGTTGTTGCTGCTTATCCTATTACGCCGCAGACAGAGCTTATGCAGTTTTTTGCGGATTTTGTAGCTAACGGTCTGGTAGATACAGAATATATACCTGTTGAGAGCGAACACTCAGCTATGTCAGCCTGCGTTGGTGCTGCAGCGGCAGGTAGTAGAGCAATGACGGCAACGGCAGGTCCTGGACTTGCCTATATGTGGGAGATTTTGGGTGTAGCTTCTGGTATGAGGCTTCCCATTACGATGACCGTTGTTAACAGAGCTCTTTCTGCTCCTATCAATATTCACGGTGACCAGTCTGATATGATGGGAGCGAGAGACCAGGGCTGGATTATGCTCTTTTCCGAAAACGCTGAAGAACAGTATGACAATTTAATTCAGGCGATAAAGATAGCAGAGGATGAGAGAACGAGACTGCCTGTTATGGTTGGAATGGACGGTTTTGTCATATCTCATTCCATTGAAAGGGTTAGACTTTTACCTGATAAGGCAGTAGAGGAATTTGTTGGTGAACCTAAAGTTATGTATTCTCTTTTAGACGTTGATAATCCTGTAACTCACGGTGCTGTTGCGATGACAGATTCCTATATGGAGTTTAAGAGGCAGCAGAGAGATGCAATGGAGAAAGCCTATAAGGTGATAAGAGAAGTAGGAGAGGCTTTTGAAGAAGCGTTTGGAAAGAAGTATGAGCATATAGAGACTTACAAAATAGATGATGCTGATTACGTTTTAATTGTTATAGGTTCTGCGGCTGGAACTGCTAAGTTTGTGATAGATAAGGTAAGGGAAAGAGGTGACAAAGTAGGACTTATCAAAATAAGAACTTATCGTCCGTTCCCCTATTACGATATTATGGATGCAATAGAAGCTTCAAACTGTAAGGCTGTTGGAGTTTTTGATAGAGCTGAGACTTTTGGCGCAGTTGGCGGACCGTTGTTTAGTGATATTGCTGCAGCTATGCATTTAAGAGGGAAGAGTTATCCTATGGTTGATTTCATCTACGGACTTGGTGGTAGAGATACTAATGTTAATCACATTGAAGAGGCTATAGATAAAGTTAAAAGGTTGGCTGCTGGGGAGGAAGTTCCTCTTACCAATTACCTTAATTTAAATGAGTAATGGAGGAAATAATGGCTCAGATTAACGCTTCTGAAGTTAAGATACCACCACTGAAGAAACTTACTAACTATCCGGAAAAGCTTGCTCCGGGGCACAGACTTTGTGCTGGGTGCGGTGCTTCGATAATTGTTAGACAGATGTTTATGGTTGCTAACGCTCTTAACTATGAACTGGTTATAGTGAATGCTACCGGTTGTTTGGAGGTTTGCACGACTATTTATCCTTATACTGCTTGGCGTTCTCCGTGGTTGCACAACGCTTTTGAGAACGCTGCTTCTACTATTTCCGGAGTTGAAGCAGCTTATAGGGCTTTGAAGAAGAAAGGGAAGCTTCCTACTGATAAGAAGATTAAGTTTGTGGCTTTAGGTGGCGATGGTGGAACTTACGATATCGGTTTCCAGGCACTTTCCGGGGCTTTGGAAAGAGGGCATGATTTCATATACGTTTGCTACGACAACGAGGCTTATATGAATACAGGAATACAACGTTCTTCTGCTACTCCTAAATATGCCAACACTACAACTCAGCCTGTTGGAAAGTGTAGTTTGGGTAAACCTCAGCATAAGAAGTGGATGCCTGAAGTTGCGGCAGCCCACGGGATTCCTTACGTTGCTCAAGTTTCACCTTCTCACTGGAAGGATTTCTTTGATAAGTTCAAAAAGGCTCTGTTAACGGAGGGACCTTCTTATGTTAATGCTTTCTGTGTGTGTCCGAGGGGATGGCGTTCTAAAGAAGAAGAAGGAATGACTATAGCCAAGTTGGCTGTTGAAACTAACTACTGGCCCCTCTTTGAGATTGAAAACGGTAAGTGGAGAATAACTTATAAGCCTAAGAATCCTAAGCCTGTTGCTGAGTTTTTGAAGAAACAGGGTAGATTTAAACACTTGTTTAAGCCGGGGAATGAAAGTAGGATAGAAGAGATTCAAAAGGAGATAGATAAAAGGTGGGATTGGCTTACTAAAATGGAAGAACTTACTAATAGGGAAGGTTGATGTTAAGCTTAAAGCCGGAAGAGGATAGAGAACTAAGAGAACTACTGACCAAGCTGGCAAAGGATAGTAAAGCTAAAATAATATTTTTTGTCGATAAAGCTGGACAGCTTATAAGCCGGAGTGAGTCTCCGGCTTTTTCTTCCGATGATGTCACCTTTGCATCTTTAACTGCAGGTAACGTTGCTGCTTCAGAAGCGCTTTCCAAGCTTTTGGGTGAGAGTAACTTGAGTCATATGTTCACCGAAACAGAGAATGAAGGTATATATATGATTGTGATTAACGGAAAGTATATTTTGGTAGTTATTTTTGATAAAAGGGTTTCCAATCTGGGAATTGTCAGGTTAAAGGTGAAGAAATACTACGCTAAAATTTTAGGAATTATGGAAAGGGTTGAGAGGAGAATCAAGGAAGAAACTATGGTTTCTGAAGCGATAGATGTTGATGATATAGACCTTGATTCCCTGTTTGAATCGGGAGATAGTTGATGCCATTTGTAAATTTTGCTACTAAGGAGATTAACTGTAAGATTGTTTACTACGGTCCCGGTTTATCTGGGAAAACTACTAATATTAAGTGGATATACGACCATATAAAACCTGAAAATAAAGGTGAAATGATTACTCTTGCGACTGAAACGGAGAGGACTCTTTTCTTTGATTTTGTTCCCATAGAGGTTTCTAACGTTAAGGGATTTAAGGTTCGCTTTCATCTATATACCACTCCCGGGCAAATTATCTATCAGGCAAGCAGAAAGTTGATTTTAAAAGGTGTGGATGGTATTGTGTTTGTAGCTGATTCTCAGGAAGAAAGACACGATGCCAATCTTGATACTTTGGACGATATGATTGAAAATTTGAGAGATTATGATATAGATGTTTCCAATATTCCTTTGGTTTTCCAGTATAACAAGAGGGATTTACCTAACGTGCTTTCTGTTGATGTTTTAAGAAGAGATTTAAATAGGTGGAGTAGACCCGATTTTGAAGCTATCGCTACTAAGGGCATTGGCGTTTTGGAAACGTTTAAAGAGATAACAAGGCAGGTTTTAAAAACCTTGAAGAGAAATACGTAGGTGGAAAGAGATATTGTTCTTGAAGTTCTGAATGCTTCAAATTTTAAGTTTTGGGATTTTTTCTTTGCTGCTTTCAATCTTAGAAGGGTTTTCTTCAGAAATTTTGTAGAGACGTGTGCTATTCTGAATGCAAAAAGTGGAAAGTGCCCTTCTGATTGTAAGTTTTGCGCTCAGTCTGCCAAATATAATGTGCCTATTAAAGTTTATCCTTTACTTTCTAAGCAAGAGCTGGTTGCTTACGCTTTAAAAGCTTTTGAAAGGGGTATAGATAGGTTTAGTTTTGTTACAAGTGGAGTTTCTCTATCGCGGAAAGATATAAAGGTGATTGGTGAGGCAGTAGAAGAGATTCTTTCCTTTGTTCCTTCTGCGAGAGTGTGTGCTTCTTTGGGACAGTTGTCAAAGGAGGATTTGAAATTTTTAAAGTCCTGCGGTTTGAAGCGATATCACCATAATTTGGAAACTTCTAAAGAGTTTTATCCTGAGATTTCTTCTTATCAGAGGTGGGAGGATAGATTTAAAACTGTTTTAGTAGCGAAAGAGGTAGGGCTTGAGGTGTGTTGTGGGGGGATTTTCGGATTGGGGGAATCTGAAGAAGATGTCGCTTCTTTTGTTAGGAGTTTAAAAGAACTTGAAGTTGATTCCGTTCCTGTAAATTTTCTTAAACCTATTAAAGGAACGCCTTTAGAAAATGCCAACTTTTTGACGCCTTTAGCGTGTTTAAGAATACTTGTGGCTTTAAGATTGGCTATGCCTTCTGTATCTATCAGAGTTTGCGGAGGTAGAGAGTATAATTTGAGGGATTTACAACCTTTTGCTGTCTTATTAGCTGATGCGTTGATGGTTGGTAACTATCTAACTACTAAGGGTAGAAATCTCCAAGACGATAAGGAAATGATAGAGAATTTGAATTTTAGGAGTAACCTGAAGATTTAAGATGGCGGGCCCGGGAGGATTCGAACCTCCGACCTACGGATTAGAAGTCCGTTGCTCTATCCAGCTGAGCTACGGGCCCCTTTTGAATGGTCGGGGCAGCCCGATTTGAACGGGCGACCTCGTGCTCCCAAGGCACGCGCTCTAACCAAGCTGAGCTATGCCCCGATTTGACAGTGCAAAATATAAGAAATCAAATTAGCTTTGGCAAGGTTCTTCCGCTGCTTTTGAATATTTCTGTGGGTTTGTTGTTTTCATCAACTAAAACTACTGTTGGTGAAAAGCCTTCTATTTCGCTTTCTTCAAGTTCGCAGTAACTCACGATAATTACCAGGTCTCCTTTCTGAACTTTTCTTGCGGCTGCTCCGTTTAGACATATTTCTCCGCTGTTGGGTTCTCCTGGAATTACGTAGGTGGAAAACCTTTCTCCATTGTTGATGTTGTAAATGTCGACTTTTTCGTATGGCAGTATGTCTGCTAATTCTAAAAGTTTGCTGTCGATTGTTATACTTCCTTCATAATTTAAATCTGCGCCTGTTACTGTTGCTCGGTGGATTTTCGATTTGAACATAATTCTTTTCATTCCACCTTCTCCTATTGGTCTGTTCGCAGCTAAATATATTTCAGTGTGCGATTCGTGTAAACTGTGGATGGTTTATTCCGTTGATGCTAAGGAAGGAAAATAGCCTAAATTAAGAAAGTGAAGTCATTAAAAGGGGGAAAGTATGGTTAGATATCCGGCAGTTGCAGGTCAATTTTATCCTGCAGGTAGGGAAGAACTCGAGCAATATATGCTGAGTTTTTGCAGAAAAGATTTTCCTAAAGTGAAGGCTAAGGCTGTGGTGGTTCCTCACGCTGGTTATATGTATTCTGGTAAGGTCGCTGGGGAGACTTACAGTAGAGTGGAAATATCGCCTGTTACTGTTGTTATGGGACCAAATCATACGGGACTTGGGGCAAGAGTTTCAGTTTATCCGGAAGGTGTTTGGGTAACTCCTTTTGGAGAGGTTCCTGTAAATAGTGATGTTACTGAAAAACTTGTGAGTTATTACCCGTTTACGGCTGATACTTCGGCGCATCTTTATGAACATTCCTTGGAAGTGCAGCTACCGTTTTTACAGTTCTGTTCAGGTTTTAGAGAAGATTTATCTATTGTGCCTATAGTGTTTCAACATATTTCTTACGTAGATTGTGAAAGAGCAGGAGAAGTTTTGGCTAACGCTTTGAAGGATACAGATAGCTTGATAGTGATTAGCACAGATTTTTCCCATTATGTGTCGCAGGATGAAGCTAATAGGCTTGATTCTTTTGCCATTGATGCAATATTAAACCTTGACTCGGAGGAGCTTTATAGGAGAGTTGTTTCCTATAACATATCTATGTGCGGGTTTATTCCTGCAACTGTGGGAATTGTGGCTGCTAAACTCTTGGGGGCTACAGGAGCAGAGTTGGTTATGTATAGAACGTCGGGGGATGTGACGGGGGATTATTCCTACGTTGTAGGATATGCAGGAATAATCATATATTAAGTATGGTAGAATTTCTCTGCAAATATAATTAAAGTAAGGGAGGACTAACTTTGAGTGATTGCGAGAGAATAGCAGAAATTTTGAAAGCTATGGGTCATCCTACAAGGGTAAAAATTTTGAAGTATTTATCTGACGGTGAGAAGTGTGTGAAAGAGGTATGGCAGGAACTGGGAATACCTCAGCCTACAGTTTCTCAGCATATGAATATGTTAAAAAATGCAGGAATTATTTCTTACAGGAAGGATGGAGTTAAAACGTGTTATAAAGTGGAAGACCCGAGAGTTATAGAAATCATTAAACTTCTTTCAGAAGAGGAGGTGAAATAATATGGCACAAGAAATTAGAACTGTTGAAGAGTTTGAAAGGGAAGTTTTGGCTTCTGACATTCCCGTTTTGGTGGATTTTTGGGCACCGTGGTGTGGACCTTGTAGAATGCTTGCTCCTACAATCGATAAGTTGGCAGAGGAATATGCAGGGAAAGTTAAAGTTGTTAAGGTGAATACAGATGAATTACCTATGGTGGCGATGCAGTATGGAATAAGGGGAATTCCAACGGTTATGCTTTTTGTAAACGGTGATGTGGCAGATGTGAAGGTTGGACTTCAGCCTGAAGCTGTATTTAGAGAGATGATAGAGAGGGTAGTTGGGGAGTAGAGATGGAAATATGGGATACTGTTATAGTCGGTGCCGGTCCTGCGGGGCTGGCAGCGGGTATTTACGCTGGAAGGTCTAAGCTTTCCACTTTGATTTTAGACCAGATGATGCCTGGCGGTCAGTTGCTTATAACTGAATTGATAGAAAATTATCCTGGGTTTTCTGAAGGAATTACTGGATTTGAACTTTCTGAAAAGTTGCGCGTTCACGCTGAAAAGTTTGGAGCTAAATTTGAGAATTCCCAACCTGTTGTAGATGTTGCTTTAGATGGAGACATTTTTGTTGTTAAGACTGATTCGAAAGAGATAAGAGGAAAAACGGTCATTTGGGCGGCAGGTTCTGTAGCCAGAAAGTTGAACGTTCCTGGGGAAGCTGAGTTCGTAGGAAGAGGAGTTTCCTACTGTGCTGTTTGTGATGGTGCATTTTTTAAGGATAAAGTTGTTGCTGTCGTTGGTGGAGGAGATTCAGCCTTAGAAGAGGCGTTGTATTTAACGAAGTTTGCCAAAAAGGTTTATTTGATACATAGAAGGGATGCCTTTAGGGCTGTGAAGATTATTCAGGAAAGAGTAAAGAACTGTGAGAAAATAGAACCTTTGCTCAACAGAGTTGTTGAATCAATAAACGGAACTCAGTTTGTGGAATCATTAACTTTGAAGAATGTGAAAACTGGAGAGTTGGAAGATTTACCGGTTGACGGAGTTTTTATTTTTATAGGTAATGAACCTAATTCGGCTCCCGTAAGGTTCCTTGTAGATACGGATGAAAGGGGATTTATAATTACTGACGAAAATATGGCTACTAAAACTAAGGGTTTGTTTGCTGCTGGAGATGTTAGAAAGAAACCTTTGAAACAAGTTGTAACTGCCGTTTCTGACGGAGCGATAGCTGCTATGTCTGCTACTAAATACCTTGAGGAAAGGGAAGGTTAATATGAGGAAACTTTTAGCTTTAGCTGTTTTGTGCTCTTTTCTTTCTTTCACTGGTTGCGGAAAGAAGACAGAGACAGTATCTCAAAAGGTGTCAGAAAAACAAAAAGAGAATGGTTATAAGGCTTATGATTTTACCTTTACTGATATTAACGGCGGAAAGCACAAACTTTCAGATTTTCGCGGAAAAGTTGTAATTGTTCAATTTTTTGGGACTTATTGCCCGCCGTGTAAAGCAGAAATTCCGGTGCTGGAAAGCATATATAAGAAGTATAATGGAAAAGTTGTTGTTATAGGTTTGGCTGTTGATGATGTGGGTGATACGCCGGAGAATCAGAAAAAATTTGTGGAAAAGGCACTCAAGCCGTTTGTGGCAGATATGGGTATAACTTACTTGGTTGCTCCTGCCCCAGAAGATGCTTGGGAAGCCTACGCTTATAAAGTGGTAGGGCTGGATTCGATTCCGCAAACCTATATAATAGATAAACAGGGATACTTGAGGTATTACGAGACTGGATTTATGCCATCTTATGCTTCCCTTTTTGATGAAGCTGTAAGAAAACTCTTGCAGGAAAGATGAAAATAAAGAACGTAAAACTCTACAGGACGGTTTACGTTCCGGAGGATTTACCGCAAACGCCCTACAGGGAAGTGGCATTTGTCGGACGTTCCAACGTGGGAAAATCCTCCCTCCTCAACACCTTAGCCAATAACTTCAAATTAGCAAAGGTCAGCTCCGAACCGGGCAAAACCCGCTCGATAAACTTTTTTTTGGTTGACGGTAAGTTCTTTTTAGTTGACCTGCCCGGTTACGGCTTTGCAAAAGTTCCTTTTTCCGAACAGAAACGTTGGAGAACTCTTATAGAAAGTTACTTGAAGGATAGAGACACGCTGCGTCGCGTTTTTCTGCTCGTAGATTCAAGGGTGGGTCCTACAGAAAAAGACATTCAAATGAAGGAATGGCTTGACTTTTACGGGATTCCCTACACAGTTGTTGCAACGAAGGTGGATAAACTCAAAAAGTCTGAAAAAGCCAAGCTGAAGTCCAAGATAGAAAAAGGCTTTGGAACTTCAAACCTCACAATCATACCGTTTTCCGCAAAAACGAGGGAAGGCAGGCAGGAAGTTTTAAAGGAAATCCGTAGAGCCTTAGAGAGCTGAAATGATAGAGGAAATTCGCCTCGAAAAGTTCGCTTCAATAACTGCCGAGTTGGAATTTTCTCCTAAATTCAACGTAATAATAGGGGAAACGGGTGCAGGAAAATCCCTGCTTCTCAGCGCCATTTCTTTTTTAAAGGGCGATAAGTTGCCTTTTCCCGTTGAAGAGTGCTTTGTAGAAGCAGTTTTCTCAACTCCCGAGGGAGAAGTGTTTGCCCGTAGGGAGATAAAGTCGGGGCGTTCGAGGTATTTCTTAAACGGTATGAGGGTTCCTCAAAAGTTGCTGTCGGAAAAAATTTCTCCCTTGATAGTTTTTCAGTCTCAAAGGCAGTCGATAGAGCTTTTAAAGCCTTCCGTCCATCTTGAAATTCTTGATAGACTTGCAGAGAACGATGAGTTACTTTCCGAGTTCAGGATAAAGTTTGAGGAATATAGGAAGGAAAGGGAAAAGCTTGAAAAACTTAAAGAAGAGGCTCGAGATAGGGACAGGCAGATAGATATTCTCAAATTTCAAATTGAAGAGATAAGAGAAGCCAACTTGAGGGAAGGAGAGGAGGAAGAGCTACTTGAGCTTAGAAATCTTTTAAGGCAGTCTGAAAAGATTAAGGAAGCTAAAGAGCTTGTGAAGCTTTTTATTTATGAAGGGGAGGGAGCAGCTCTTGAAAGAATTGCCGAGGTTGCTGATAAGTTGGAAAGCATTGAAGGAAGCGAGGAACTCGTAGAGCGTTTGCGGAATGTTTACTATGAATTGGAAGACATTTGTTCTGATGTTGAGAAAAAGTTTTACGTTCCAGAAGAAGATGTGTCTTTGGACGAAATAGAGGATAGACTTTACGAGATAGAAAAATTAAAGAGGAAATACGGCTCTACTGTTTCCGAGATTAATACTTTTTTGAGAGAAGCAGAGGAAAAATTGCAAGTGCTTGAAAATCTTGATTTCGAAATAGAAGAGGAAACCAAAAGACTGGAAACGCTGAAAGCGGAGCTGCAGAAATTGACTTCTGAAATATCAAAAAGGAGGAAAAGAGCCGCCAAAGAATTTGAAAATTACGTTATTTCAGCATTGAAAGAATTAGGTATGCCTGGAGTAAGGTTCAAGGTGAACTTTGAAGAAAAGGAACTTTCTGCCACTGGCACTGATGAAGTTCAATTTTTATTTTCGGGTAATCCTTCTTTGCCCCTTTCTCCGCTTTCTGCTTCTATTTCTGGAGGAGAGCTTTCCCGTTTCCTTTTAGCAGTTCTTTCTAAAGTTTCCGTTCCGGGCATTACGATGGTT